>NZ_JALKBB010000120.1:0-396 GCF_023016025.1 Arenibacter sp. S6351L
TGAAACCGGAGCTCAAGGAATTCAAGGTATTCAGGGAGAAACTGGAGCTACAGGCGCAACCGGAGAACAGGGTATCCAGGGTGTAAAGGGAGACACCGGTGCGACCGGAGCCACAGGCGACCAGGGCGACAAAGGAGATACTGGAGAGGAAGGAATCCAAGGTATTCAAGGAGAAACTGGAGCCACTGGTGCAACTGGTTCCACAGGTGAAACTGGAGCGACTGGTGAACAAGGAATCCAAGGTGTAAAGGGTGATCAAGGTATCCAAGGTGAGACCGGGGCGACAGGAGCCACTGGTGAAAAAGGTGACAAAGGAGATACTGGAGCCCAAGGGATTCAAGGTATTCAAGGTGAAACTGGTGCTACAGGTGCCACTGGAGAAAAAGGAAACACCGG
>NZ_JALKBB010000121.1:0-380 GCF_023016025.1 Arenibacter sp. S6351L
CCTTTACCTGGAACGTAACTGTGGATCCTGTTAATCAGGCACCAGTGGTCACTAATCCAGGTGTGCAGAATGATATAGAGGGTGCGGTGATCTCGTTGCAGGTTTCGGCCACGGACCCAGAGGATGATGGCATGAGCTATTCTGCCACTGGACTCCCTACCGGCCTAAGTATAGATAACGCTACCGGACTTATCAGTGGTACCATCGCAACCGGTGCTACAACAAACAGTCCTTATACAGTAGAGGTAACGGTAACGGACGACGGTACTCCTGCGGAGTCTGCCATGGTTTCCTTTACCTGGAACGTAACTGTGGATCCTGTTAATCAGGCACCAGTGGTCACTAATCCAGGTGTGCAGAATGATATAGAGGGTGCGGTG
>NZ_JALKBB010000122.1:0-374 GCF_023016025.1 Arenibacter sp. S6351L
CACTGTAGATCCAACGGATATTACAGGTGATGGTAGTATTACTTCAAGTGATATAGATGTAACCGGTGGAGCAAATTCGACCTTAAACGATGTTAGTTTAACGATTGCAGATGACGCCATAACTACAGCTAAAATAGCTGCAGGCGCAGTGGAGTCCTCCGATATTTTGGATGGAACAATAGTAGCCGGAGATATAGCCGACAAAGCGGTTACATTAACAAAGTTGGCAGACGGTACTGCAGATGGCCAAGTAATGCAATGGGATGATTTAACATCATCATGGACATTAGTGGATTTAGGCTCTGTAACGGTAACTGAAAATGACGGTGTAATCGGAAACGAGGTAACAAACGCGACCGATGGAACTTTAATAC
>NZ_JALKBB010000123.1:0-353 GCF_023016025.1 Arenibacter sp. S6351L
GACACCGCTTCGGTTACCATCACGGTAGATGAGGATGTCGTGGTGGATTGTGCTCCGGTACCTTCTCCATGGACAAATTCCGATATCGGAAACGTAGCCGCAAATGGCGAGGCCTGTTTCGACAACGGTCGTTTCGAGGTCAAAGCCTCGGGCGCGGACATCTTTGGCGGTGCCGACGAGTTCCACTATGTCTATCAGGAACTACAGGGCGACGGGGAGATCATAGCCCAGTTAATGAGCCTGGAACAGACCAACGGTTGGGCCAAGGCAGGGGTGATGATGAGGAGCGACCTTGATGCAAACTCCGCAATGGCGATGATGATCATGTCACCGAACCCCAACAGTGTTGGAGG
>NZ_JALKBB010000124.1:0-347 GCF_023016025.1 Arenibacter sp. S6351L
TCGTTCATGACCATCACCTTGACGTCTTTCCCTTCGGCCTTGTTGATAAAGGACAGCACCCCATTGGTCTCCTCATCCGTAATAGTCATAAAGGGGTCGTCCGCAAAGTACTCCTTTCTAAAAGCATCACCAGCGGTTTTCTGCAACCCTTTTTCATCCACATTATTAAAAAAGGAATAGATCTCATAATAATCCCTTTGGGACAGCTGGTCGTATTTGTGGTCATGGCATTTGGCACATTCAAGGGTCAGTCCCAAAATTCCCTTCCCCAAGGTGTTGGTACGGTCTACCACATAATAGGACTGGTACTCCTCCTGAATTACACCGCCCTCCTGTGTTATGGGATG
>NZ_JALKBB010000125.1:0-347 GCF_023016025.1 Arenibacter sp. S6351L
CATCCCATAACACAGGAGGGCGGTGTAATTCAGGAGGAGTACCAGTCCTATTATGTGGTAGACCGTACCAACACCTTGGGGAAGGGAATTTTGGGCCTTACCTTGGAATGTGCCAAATGCCACGACCACAAATACGACCAGCTGTCCCAAAGGGATTATTATGAGATCTATTCCTTTTTTAATAATGTGGATGAAAAGGGACTACGTATGGATGCCGTACAGGCGGCCAATCAGAAATATTTTGCCGATGCTCCCTTTATGACTATTACGGATGAGGAGACCAATGGGGTGCTGTCCTTTATCAACAAGGCCGAAGGGAAAGACGTCAAGGTGATGGTCATGAACGA
>NZ_JALKBB010000126.1:0-336 GCF_023016025.1 Arenibacter sp. S6351L
AAAAAAAGTTTCAAAAAATCCTTGTGGATTTAAAAAAGGGTGGTAGATTTGCACCCCGCTAACGAAGGAATTACGGAGTCGGCGGAAAGGGTGTTCGGAGCGCCACGTTCATAAGGGTTACTGTTTCTGATGTGCCGGGAAAAAAGAAAAATAATTTTTTTTCAAAAAAGCTTGGCGGATAAAAAAAAGGCTGTACATTTGCAGCCGCTTTGGGAGACAGGGCGAACGAAAAAAGAGAAATAAGTTCATTGATATATTGTAAAGACAGCGCGCCACATACTTGGAAACGGGGATGTGGTGCAGAAAAAGAAATCGAAATAACGGGCCGGGAAAAAC
>NZ_JALKBB010000127.1:0-335 GCF_023016025.1 Arenibacter sp. S6351L
CCGTTATCGGTAAGGTTGCCATCGCCCTCGGTATAGGCGGTCCCGTTCAGGGTCACGGTAAGCACATCGGCCGAATCCGCAGTCCCGGTAATGGTCGGGGTGGTATCGTTTGTCAATAGGGTATTTACGGTAGGTGCCGTAGGATCCGTAAGGTCTATGGATAGTTCATCCGTAGTGGTATCATCGGCGGTATTGCCGGCCACGTCGTAGGTGCCTTCGGCCAGTTCGCTTCCTGCGGGTACGGTAAGGGTCCAGGTGCCGTTCCCGTTATCGGTAAGGTTGCCATCGCCCTCGGTATAGGTGGTCCCGTTCAGGGTCACGGTAAGCACATCGGC
>NZ_JALKBB010000128.1:0-334 GCF_023016025.1 Arenibacter sp. S6351L
AACAATGTGATAATGTACCAATGGATTAATGTAGCAATGGATCAATGAACTAATGCATCAATTTGAAAATGGGTTGACTTGATAATTTGAAGATGTGGTAATGTGGAAATTGATTAATGTGGAAATAGGTTAATGAATTAATTTGATAATGTGTTGATTTGATAATTTGAAGATGGATTAATGTGAAAATGTACCAATGGATTAATGTAGCAATGGAGTAATGTACTAATGGCTAAAAGGGTTATGTTCATTTAAGTGTGTCATTGTTATTCCAGACCCAGTCTTTCTGGATAGGTCAAGGCCAGAATAGAAATAACTTTGGTCCAACTTCTTG
>NZ_JALKBB010000129.1:0-330 GCF_023016025.1 Arenibacter sp. S6351L
TGTAGCCTTACCCTTTTTAGGACATCTCTAAATTCAACAATTTTTCTTTAATATTGGTCGTTTCGGGGAAGAATTCTTCCCCGAAACGGTCTTTGTATTCCCTAGGTGGTATATCTCCCAAAGCGGAGTGGGGATGCTTCCTGTTGTATTCCTCCCTCCATTTATCGGTCAGGGTTCTTATCTGGTGCAGATCGTTGAACCAATATGCATCCAGTACATCTTCCCTATAAAACCGGTTCAGGCGTTCCATATAACCATTTTGCATGGGCTTTCCAGGTTGAATGAACCTTAGTTCGACCCTTTTCCTTTTGCACCATTCGGCCAAGGTCT
>NZ_JALKBB010000012.1:0-148321 GCF_023016025.1 Arenibacter sp. S6351L
ACTCCAGTCGAGGTCACCACAAGCAAGAAACCACGTCTTTTTAGGCGTGGTTCTTTTTTTTGCGGAAAAAGCCAAACGCAGTTTGAGGTTTTGAAATAAATAAGGTTTGAGCAACCAATGTTGAAAGGCACCAACAATAACAAATCAAGAACTGACATTACTTCTATTTTAGCAAAAAAAACTAATTAATCCACAATTAATAAAAAAAGAAATATCTTGCATCTAATGGGAATATTTGACTTTAGAGATCCAAGCAAAAGAAAAAAAAAGACAGTTACTGTCATTATTGAGTGCACCCCTAAAGAGATAAGCATCAACAATTCACCTATTAGTTTTCCAACGAGCTACAATATCATAAAAAACATATTGGGTGATGCCACGCGTATTGAACCAATTAAACAAACCAAAAACAGCGTGTATCTTTGGGATGGTTTGGGCATCTATTGTTCTTGCGCCGACCCTGAAAAGATGCTAATGCTCCTTCTTGTAGCAGATAATAGATACGGACTAGGTCACCAACCAAAAAGCAACTTCACTGGCACTGTCCTAATAGACGGTGAGACTATGGAAACCTCCCTAGAAAATGTTGGTATTGAACGGCCCTATATAATAAGGTCTGTAATTAAAGATAATAAACAAGTTGCAATCGCCATCGGGTGGAATCCAGGTATTTAAAATTCCCCCTCAGCAAAAGAAAGAAGACCCAATAATGCTATAAACCTGGGATAAAGGTTGTTACGGCATTTATTATTACATTAATAGTCCTATTTGGGCATTGCTTATTTGTTTCCCTATAAAACTCGAGTCGCTTTCCTTTTAAAACATTGTTGGAAATACATAAAATTCCCTTTTAGCTTCTAAACCAGCACCTTCATTTTTACATTATCGATAATATTTATGACCCTTATCAATTAATGTTTATTGAATTTTATTAAATTGATAGGGAATTTGACAAAGAAGACTTATTCAAATTATTAACATATCAATTAGATGCCGATTAAAAGTTACCTAGCACATCCCATCACAGGAAAAAAAGAAGAGTTGATGAAGGCATTGAGAAGCCTTCAGCAATGTGAGGTCGTCCCGGCCAAGAACCAAGATGTTCTTGCGCTAGTAACCGACACGACAGACGAAATAGAGGAAGAAATCCTTAAAGAAAAAATTGAAGCTATAGACAGTCTCAAAATGTTATCCCTAGTCTCCGGTTTTAATACACCGCCTAATTAATAATATATCTATGTACAAATCCGCAACAAATAGAAGAAGTTTTATTAAAAAAATGGCCATGTTATCAGCCATGACCGCTGCTGCATCTATGTTTCCCGGAATTATATTTGCAAGTGACCAGGAAAAAGGAATTCCCGAAGATGCCAACCTAGATTGGAAAAAGGGCCCTTGTAGATTCTGTGGCGTGGGATGCGGAATACTTGTGGGCACAGAAAACGGAAGGGCCGTTGCAGTAAAAGGAGATCCCAACTCATCGGTCAATAAGGGATTACTTTGCGTAAAGGGATATCACCAGATTATGTGTATTCAATCCAAGGACAGGCTTACACATGCGCTGGTCAAGAAAAATGGCAAGTATATCCAAACCCCAATCAACGAGGCTTTGGATCTTGTTGCTTCCAAAATGAAAGGAACTATTGAAAAGCACGGCAAGGATTCCGTTGCCATGTACACCTCCGGACAATCCACAATTCCCGAAGGATATATAGCTTCAAAACTAATGAAAGGGGCCATAGGCACCAATAATCTGGATTGCAATGCGCGCTTATGCATGGCAAGTGCCGTAACAGGTTTCTTGACCAGCTTTGGCGCGGATGAGCCAATGGGTTGTTATGAAGATATTGATCATGCAGATTACTTTGTGACCTGGGGGAATAATATGGCCGAAATGCACCCTGTATTATTCTCTAGAATGCTGGAGCAAAAATCTCAACGCGGTGCAAAAATTATTGATTTTGCCACAAGAACAACTCGTTCCAGTACAGCATCGGACAAGTCCATTCTGTTTGAGCCCCAAACCGACCTAGCAGTTGCCAATGCCATTTGTTATGAGATTATCAAGAATGGCTGGGTAAACAAATCCTTTGTTGAAAATCACTGTAGTTTTAGTAAAGGGCTCACCAATATGGGATACGGCCTGGAAGACCATTATGAATTTACGGATAAGCCAGAAAAAATAGACTTTGATGCCTATAAGGAGTTTCTGAAAGATTACAGTCCGGAAAAGGTTGCCAAATACTCTAAAGTCTCCGTGAAGGATATTAAATATTTAGCCGCAATTTATGGCGATCCAAATAAAAAGGTAGTCTCCTATTGGTGTATGGGAATGAACCAACATACGCGTGGTACTTGGATAAATAATTTAGTATATAATATACATTTACTAACCGGAAAGATTTCCCAACCAGGGAATGGCCCATTTTCTTTAACAGGGCAACCTTCGGCTTGTGGCACTGCCCGTGAGGTGGGAACTTTTACCCATAAATTACCGCACGGTGTTGTAACCAATAAAGAAGATAGGGAGATGGCAGCTAAAATTTGGAAAGTCCCTGTCGAAAATATTCCATCCAAACCCACCTACCATGCAACTGAAATGTTTAGGGCGGTAGATAGAGGGGATATCAAGTTCATATGGGTGCAAGCCACAAATCCCTTGGTCTCACTACCAAAAACCAGTCGCTATAGGCCAGGAATGGAAAAGGACTCTTGTTTTATTGTTGTTTCAGATGTATTTCCAACACCTACTTCGGATGTCGCAGATGTTATTCTCCCAGCTTCCTGGCATATCGAGAAGGGTGGACTATATGGCAACTCTGAAAGACGAACCCAACATTGGGACAAAATGGTGGAAGGACCAGGTGAAACTACGCCAGATGCCTGGATGTTTATTGAGGTGGCCAAACGAATGGGATATGGAGATCTGTTTCCCTATAGCAAAGAAAATCACGTAGAGGAAATATTCAACGAATACAGGCAGTTTCATGAAGGCGCCAAACACGGTATGGCACCATTGGACGTTCTGAAAAAAGAATCTGGCGCCATTTGGCCCTATGTAAATGGAAAATCAACCCAATGGCGATTTAACGCAAAATATGATCCTGCTTGTTCCAACGGCAAAGACTTTCATTTTTACGGAAAGCCAGATGGAAAAGCTGTGATATGGCAACGACCTTTTGAAGAAGCTCCGGAAAAGCCAGATGAAGAATATCCATTCTGGCTGAATACAGGACGTGTAATTGAACACTGGCACACCGGTTCCATGACCCGCAGAATCCCCGTATTACATCAAGCCATGCCCCATGCCTATGTGGAGTTTCATCCGGATGATGCCAAGTCATTAGGAATAAGAAATGGCGAAAGTATCAAAATAACCTCCCGAAGGGGTTCCTGTAATTTACCCGCTTCTATTAATGAAAGAGGACTGCCGACCAAAGGACAAGTATTTGTTCCATTCTTTGACGAAAATATGCTTATTAACGATGTGACTCTTGATGCTTTCTGTCCCATTTCCAAAGAACCCGATTACAAGAAATGCGCTGTTAAAGTTGAAAAAGCATAAAATATGAAAAAGAGACTGGGAATCATATCATTTTTTGTAATCATCTTCTTAGCGTTTATTATCACTTGGAACTATAGCTACCAGGAAGGTCTTGAAGAAGCAGACATACCGTCTATTGATACTCCCACTGGGAATTTTATTCCCTCGGAAAGTAATGTTTTTAAGAGATTCGACAATAAAGGCATGGACTACTCAAATATGCCAATAGACGAAAACCATCAACGTACACTTGAAAGTTACTATGACAACAGGGCATATCCCGGAGCTCCACCAAGTATTCCACATCCGGTAGCGAAGGATCGAAGCCTGGGCGGTAACACCTGCTTGCAATGCCACCAGAATGGCGGATTTGTAGAAAAATTCAATGCATATGCACCTGTAACCCCACATCCTGAGATGATAAATTGTCGCCAATGCCATGTTGCAATAAACTCCAATAACACGTTTAGGGAATTCGCTTTCGCCAAAGCACAACCTCCAAAAGTAGGGGTTGGCGCAAATAACACCATGCCAGGAAGTCCTCCTATGATCCCCCACCAATTGCAGATGAGGGAAAACTGCATTTCCTGTCATTCCGGACCAAGTGCTCCTAAAGAAATTAGAGTCTCACATCCGGAGCGCATTAATTGTAGACAATGCCATTTACCCATAAAAAATGAGAAGCTCCAAATGGATGCCAGTACCTTCCTAAGACAATTTAATAGTTCACATGAAGAATAAAACCCTTACATATTATTTAATAGTCCTATTCATTCTGGGGTTCTACTCTTGCAAAGAAGAAGGAGAATATCATTCCATTTCAGATAAGATAGAAGCAGAGAGTAAACCTTACCATGGAAAGCTTACCTCCGACCCATTATTGGTCGATTCTGAATTAATTACAATTACCGAAGGAGAACATACATTCCTGATACCGGAAAGAAAAGGACAAATAAAATCATTTGCATGTACGGAGTGTCATTCCAGACCTGTTGCACAAATGAAGAACTTGGATGCTCAAAAAGCCCACTGGGACATTAAATTGAATCACGCCAAAAGTGAGATAATGAATTGTGCTACCTGCCATAACGGAAATGATATGAACAATCTAAATGCCCTAACTGGCCAAAACATAGATTTCAACCTTAGCTATAAACTTTGTGCACAATGCCATTTTAGTCAGTTCGAAGATTGGAAAGGAGGTGCCCACGGTAAAAAAGTTGCCGGATGGGCACCGCCACGAGCTTCGATGACCTGCGTAAATTGTCATAATCCACACAGTCCCGGTTTTGAAAAAAGGTGGCCGGTACAATTTAACACCCAAACATTAAAAGAACGAAAAGAAGGTTTAGATCATTAAAAACAAAGGTATGAGCGTTAATAAAAAATGGTATTCCCTAGATCTAGGTCCGAATAAGAAAAAAGAATCTTCGGGATCGTGTGGATGTGGCAAGTCGCAAGGCAGTTGCAATAGCCAGAAAGAAGAACTTAGTGCCGATGAATTTTATGAGGCTGCCATCAATGCTTCAATAGGCGAGGAAAGACATAGAGATGGTTTTGAGCAGGTTTTTGATGTAAAGATGGATAGAAGGACCGCCTTTAGAAAACTAACGGCAAGCCTACTTATTGGAGCTGGCGCAGTTAGTACCTCTTGTAGCGTTGTAGTTGACGATGAAACTAAAGAAAAGGCACAAATTGATTGGGAAGAACAGTTTAAAGGAAACTATAAGCTGATGACCGATGAAGAGAAGCAAAGTACAATTAATAGACTTATGCGATCGTATGAATTACGTACCGGCAAGAATATAAGTATGACGGCAGAAAATGCCGCAGAAGACGTTCTCTTTGGGTATGCTTTTAATATTTCCAAATGTCAAGGATATATGAACTGTGTAAGTGCCTGCGTGGAAGAGAACAATCAGGATAGAAATTCACAAATGCAGTATATCCGTATCCACGAAATGAAAGATGGGGAAGGATTTAAGTTTGACAAGGCAGATGACAATTACTATCATGAAGTTCCTGCAGAAGGTCATTTTTATATGGGTACCCAATGCTTCCACTGTGACAATCCACCCTGCGTGGAAGTATGCCCCGTACAAGCTACTTGGAAAGAAGAAGATGGGCTGGTTGTTATAGACTACGACTGGTGCGTAGGGTGCCGCTATTGCATGGCCGCCTGCCCCTATGACGGAAGAAGATTTAACTGGAGTAAACCTGAAGTTCCAGAAAAGGAAATTAATAAAAACCAGCACTACCTGGGAAATAGAATGCGTAAAAAAGGAGTAATGGAAAAGTGCACTTTTTGTGTGCAACGAACTAGAAAAGGAAAGAATCCGGCATGCGTTGAAGCCTGCCCAACAGGAGCCAGAATTTTTGGCAACCTTTTAGACCCTAACAGTACCATCAGATGGGTATTGGAAAACAAAAAAGTCTTTAGGCTGAAGGAAGATTTAGGAACAGAACCCAAGTTCTGGTACTTTATGGATTAACCACCAAAAAAGGTAGCAATAGGAAAATGGTAAATCAGAACGCTGAGTATAATATTTACGGCTAATGAGATTGATTTTCAAATCAATATATAATATATAATGGGACAACTAAAAGTATTAAAAAGTTTAGTAATCGATAGTCTGGATACCATTACCAAAGGATCTATTAAGTATCATATTTGGATGGGATTTCTGACCTTGGTAATGCTCATAGGCATGTATTGCTATTCCATTCAATTGGATGAGGGACTCAGTGTTACTGGAATGTCCGATCGCGTTAGTTGGGGGCTTTATATTTCAAATTTCACCTTTTTAGTAGGAGTTGCCGCCGCCGCTGTTATGCTGGTAATGCCAACATATGTTCTTAAGGATATAGACTTTAAACAAGCCGTCCTTATTGGCGAAGGATTAGCTGTAGCTGCATTGATAATGTGCTTGGCCTTTGTGGTGGCCGATATGGGAGGTCCCTCTGTACTTTGGCATATGATTCCTGGAATAGGAGTTTTTAATTTTCCCAATTCTATGTTGACATGGGACGTCATTGTTTTAAACGGGTATCTTTTTATAAATATTAGCATTCCCTTTTATATTCTCTTTAGACATTATCAAGGTAAGGAGGCCAAGCAAAAAGTATACGTCCCAGGGGCTGTTCTGTCCGTTTTCTGGGCCGTTGGCATTCACCTTGTGACAGCTTTTTTATACCAAGGTTTGCAAGCGCGACCATTTTGGAATAATGCACTGTTAGGACCACGCTTCTTGGCATCGGCCTTTGCAGCTGGGCCGGCATTGATAATTTTGGTCTTGGCTGTTATCCGTTCTTTTACTGCCTTTAAAATAGAAGATAAAACAATCAAAAAAATTGCTATGATCGTGACCGTAGCAGCACAGATTAACCTAATAATGCTAGTCTCGGAATTGTTCAAGGAATTCTACGCACCCACACATCATAGCGAAAGTGCTTATTATCTTTTCTTTGGATTACACGGTAAGAACGCCTTGCTTCCATGGATTTGGACCGCTATACCTTTAAATATTTTAGCTACAGTAATTCTAACCTTTGGTAAATTTAGAAATAATCTAAAAGTATTGTACTTCTGCTGTTTTATCCTCTTTGTGGCCATATGGATCGAGAAGGGATTTGGCTTAATTGTACCTGGGTTTATTCCCGGACCTTACGGCAAAATAGTGGAATATCTACCTACTAATATAGAAATAGGGGTTACCATAGGCATTTGGGCATTGGGGGCATTTGTGTTTACTATCCTTGCCAAGACAGCTATAGGAATTGAGTTGGGCGAGTTGAGGTACAAAAACAAAAATGCTTCCGGTTCATAAATGCTCTCTTGGAAAAAGGCACATTATTAATTACACCCCTTTGTCCATTGTTATATGAAATAATAATTATTGATTTCCAATATGTCCATGGCATGTCAAAGCTTATAAACATCCACTAAGCCTAGATCAAATTTTACAGAACCCACCTATTGGTATCATTTTAGTCCAGAAGCCCGAAACCTAGCACGATTCCTTATTAAAATTAATTAGATGATAAAAAGATATTTTTATCTGATTTTATGATATTTATCATTTTTCACAGGAGGTGCAACTCCTAACTTGCCCGATTCAAAATTACTTTTGATCTTATGGACTTAAAAGAGCGAATTAACGGCTTAAGGCGTGAAAAAAATGCCGTTATTCTCGCGCATTACTACCAGCGCGATGAGATACAAGAAATTGCCGATTACGTTGGCGACAGTTTGGGACTTTCACAAATGGCCGCTGAGACCGATGCATCTATTATTGTATTTGCTGGGGTACACTTTATGGCTGAGACGGCAAAAATCCTTAATCCAACAAAAAAAGTGCTTTTGCCCGACTTAAATGCAGGTTGTTCGTTGGCAGATTCCTGCCCGCCAGAGCCGTTTTCAAAATTCATAAAAGCACACCCCGAGCATCTGGTTATTACATATGTTAATTGTTCCGCAGAAATTAAAGCAATGAGCGACATTGTATGTACCTCATCCAATGCCCTAAAAATAGTAGAGTCGGTACCTAAGGACCGACCAATTATTTTTGCACCCGACAAAAACTTGGGACGCTATATAAGTAAAAAAACGGGACGAGACCTATTGCTGTGGGATGGTTCCTGTTTAGTTCATGAGGCTTTTTCCGTAGATAAGCTCTTGGCTCTCTATAAGACTTATCCCGAATCCAAAATAATAGCCCATCCAGAATCAGAGGAGCACATCCTAGATCTTGCTACCTACATTGGCTCCACTGCAGGTATGATCAATTATGTAAAAACCCACCCCAAGGAACAGTTTATTGTTGCCACGGAAGCCGGTATATTACACAAAATGCAGCTTGAGGTCCCCACTACCGTTCTTATTCCGGCCCCTGCAGAGGAAGATAACACCTGTGCCTGCAGTGAATGTGCTTATATGAAAGTCAATACCCTTCAAAAAGTTTATGATTGTCTTTTAAATGAAACACCACAAATTGAAGTTCAAGAAGACATAAGGTTGCGTGCACTACAACCTATTCAAAGAATGTTGGAATTATCGAAATAAAATGGTAAATGCAAATTTTCTTGTTATAGGCTCGGGCGTGGCAGGATTGACCTACGCCGTAAAGATTGCCCAGAGGTTTCCCAATAAGACGGTAATTATAGTCACTAAGGCAGATGAGCAGGAATCCAACACAAAATATGCCCAAGGTGGTGTTGCCGTAGTATTGGATTTAGAGGAAGATTCTTTTCAAAAACACATTCAAGATACTTTGGTTGCGGGAGACGGATTGTGTGATGAAGCCGTGGTTGAAATGGTTATAAAGGAAGGTCCACAACGGCTCAAGGAATTAATGCTCTGGGGTGCCAGTTTTGATATTAATGATTCCGGTAAGCTGGATTTAGGAATTGAAGGTGGACACTCTGAATACCGTGTTGTGCACCATAAGGATATTACAGGGTTCGAGATAGAGCGAGCATTGCTGCAACAAGTTCATAAATTGTCCAATGTCACTGTTTTATCCTATCATTTTGCAATGGACCTGATTACTGAACATCATCTTAATACCCCGGAATCAAAAAATATAACATGCTACGGGGCTTACGTATTAGATCAAAAGACGGGAGATATTATTACGATTAGAGCAGATAGCACGTTATTGGCATCGGGTGGTATTGGTCGGGTATACGGTCATACCACAAATCCAATAATAGCAACAGGGGACGGCATAGCAATGGCCTATAGGGCAAAAGCTGAAATTAAGGATATGGAGTTTGTACAGTTTCATCCCACGGCGCTGTATAACAATAAAGATGGGAAATCATTTCTGATTTCTGAAGCGGTCAGGGGCTTTGGTGCCATTTTACGCGATAAAAACGGGCATAGATTTATGCCAGATTATGATAAAAGAGAAGAATTAGCTTCGAGGGATATCGTATCCCAAAGCATAGACAAAGAGTTGAAAAAATCAGGGGATACCCATGTCTTTTTAGACTGCACCCACCTGGATATCGATGTCTTCAAAAATCATTTTCCAAATATCTATCAAGAATGCCTGATCAACCATATTGATGTTGAAAAAGATTGGATTCCCGTTGTTCCCGCTTCACATTACCTATGTGGTGGCATTGTTGTGGATAAGAACGGAAAAACTTCGGTCACCAACCTATTTGCCTGCGGTGAGTGCTCAAGAACAGGATTGCACGGGGCCAATAGATTGGCTTCGAACTCCTTATTGGAAGCTTTGGTTTATGCCCATAATATATATGAATATCACACTGCACATCCGGTTGATTGGATATGCACAACCATTCCTGAATGGAATGATGACGGCACAAGCATTCCCAAAGAATATGTTCTAATACAACACAATCTTACACAGTTGCAGGCACTAATGCGGGATTATGTGGGAATTGTAAGAAGCAATAGTCGTTTAACAAAGGCAGTTCGGCATCTTGACCTGATTTACAATGAGGTCGAGGAACTTTATAAAAGCGTAAAAATTAACACTTCGCTCTGTGAATTAAGAAACATGGTGAATGTAGCTCATTTAATTATTCGCCAATCCGTGGAACGAAAGCATAACAAAGGTGGTTATTACAATGTGGACAATGTACAAACCGATAAGGATAGTCGGATAAAAAATCTATTGTAAATCTTTACAAAAATTGTAACAATGGAAAAGCATAAGCAAAGTACGGTACCTTTAATATATTCCTGTTCAGGTTGTAGCAATGTGGCGCAATTGGCGAACGATATTGCCGTAAAAACAAATTCCGATGGTATCGCTGAGATGTCATGTATAGCCGGAATAGGCGGCAAAGTCAAATCACTTGTAAAAAAGGCTAGGTCCAATAGGCCGATAATTGTAGTTGATGGATGCCCCCTTCAATGCGCCAAAGAGTGCCTAAAGAACATAGACATCGAACCCAATGAACATATCATTTTAACGGACTATGATCTTAAGAAAAAATATAATGACCGTTTGAAATTGGAAGATGAATTGGATATTTATGAGCAAGTTGTGGAAAAAATCAAAAAACTATAAACTGCGTATACCGTACACAATTATGAATTATTAGTTGATATGGTTTACCTCACCCTCAACTGTACCACTTCCCTCCTACACGCGTACAGCAAGTGCCAAAAAGATCTTCTTGCTTGTCTTGGCCAATTTTAACACACTGGTTTGCTGGTATATAAAACTTCTATATTGCTAGGCATGTCGCTAAGAAAATAAACACATAGTTCACTTTAGGGATAATCAAAAAAGTGTAAAGTCTCAGATCCACCGCAAAACAAACTTAAAATTATAATAACCATCCGGTATTGGAGAAAAGCTAAGGTTTGATTTTAAGGGTCGGTCTTAAGGTGTCGATCCAATAATATATAGCAGCCTATCCTACCATATATTAAAACTAATCAAGAATAGCATATTATTATACTATATTACCCCAAAAACTGCATAATATTATATTTTTACCTAATATTTGCAAAAACAATTCTTGAAAGTACTACCCTTTAAAATACCCAAACCAAAAAACGAAGCCCTCATCTACCAAGAAGATCGCGAAAGGATATTTTATGGCCAACTTCACCAACATCAGGAAATACAAATAAGCCTTGTCGTAAAAGGGTCTGGATCTTTTATTGTCGCAGACACCATACACGAATACAAGGAAAACGACATTTTGGTAATTGGAGGATATGTTCCCCATGTTTTTAAAAGTGATTCCCACAAAAGTGATGAATCTATCATGTGCTCCTTATTTTTTAAAAAGGACGCGTTTGGAAGGCATTTTTTCGAGATAACGGATATGGCAGAAACCAAGGAATTCTTTAAGGGTTCGGAATACGGATTGAAGGTACTTTCCAAAAAACAGAAAATCACGAAGCAATTCAATAAACTAAGTCATCAGAATAAGATAGAAAGGGTAGCTACGCTTTTAAAAATAATAAATTTGATAAGTACAGCGGAAACGACTCCGCTATCGTCCTTTGTTTATAAAAAGAAATATACGGACGACGAGGGAAAACGCATGAACGATGTGTTTAAATATGCCATGGAAAAGTTCTACGAACCTATTACTTTGGAAGAGATTGCGGACAAGGCCCATATGAACAAGAATTCCTTTTGCCGCTATTTTAAAAAACGAACCAACAAAACATTTTTTCAATTTTTGATTGAAATACGAATTGAAAATGCCTGTAAAATTATCAATAGCAACCCCGACCTTTCAATTTCCATGATATCCGAACAATGCGGATTTAGAACCATAGCCAATTTCAACAGGAAGTTTAAAGAAATTAAAGGCGTTACTCCTACAGATTATCGTAGACAGCGATAAAATTAATTAACCATTAAATTATGGTCAACATCAATAAAAAGACCATTTATCACGACCTAACTGAACAACAACGTAAATAGAATTCTCTATTTATCTTCTCTCACAAAGTCCTTTTTTAATCGGATGGGACTATCCGGCACTCTATTGATAAGCTGCTTTTTACCATCCTTTTTAATAAGGTCGAAGGCATCATACAAGTTACCTATAGGCGTGTACGCCTCATATTTAATGGTATCTTTGGTAACGGTAATTATTTGAAACAATTGGGTGTATTCCCCCCTTCGTACCATCCAATCCTGGTCCGCGGATTCGTACATTTTAGGGCCACTAATAGAAACTGCATAAACGGTACCGGCATCGTCCAGAAGTGTCAGACCCTTACCTTCGTTATCAGGATAGCCTCTTGCGTAGGTATGATCATGCCCTTGTAATACCAAATCTACCCCATATTTATCTATCAAAGGTTTTATACCTTCTCTCAGCTCCCAATTGTCTCGCCCTTCTTTGGTAGAATAAACTGGATAATGCGTGAAAATGGTTATCCATTTTTTAGTGTTTGATTGCAATACGGAATCTAGCCATTTTATCTGTGCCGAACGGGCTTCCAAACTTTCATCATAACCTTCGCTATCGATAGAAATCAATTTCATGTCTTGATAATCAATTACAAAACACGTTTCTTTTAATTCCTCAATTGGTCCATTTTCGGGCAAAGTGAATTGTGGTTTCCATAAAGAGGTCAATACACCATCCCTGTATTCATGATTACCCGGCGTCATAACACTTGGCACCGTGGCATGAATAAAGCTACCTGCATAAAACCATTCTCCCCATTCCAGATTGGCATCCCTGTCATTTATTAGATCGCCAGCATGTAACATAAAATCAACTTCCGGAAATTTTCGGTAAGAATTTCGTATTACCCTGGACCAGAGCGATTTCACATTATTTTGGGCGTCCCCAAAATAAATAAAGCTAAAAGGGTCTCCGGAAGTGGCACTGGCCGTGGTATATTGGAACCATTCGCTCCAACCATCGTTGCCTTCCTTTCCATTACCAACCCTATACACATAGGTGGTTTTTGGCTGTAAATTTTTCACTAAAGCTGAATGGTATACCGCTTTTACAAGGGGCTCCTTTCTGTTCTGATTTTGAAAAATTTCACTTTTCGCTTCCACTCGTCTTACGTCTTTCAACAAAAACTCCGGTCCATCGGTCGCTATGGCAATTTCGACAAATCCAGCTTCCACCTGTTGATCCGTTCTCCAATTCACGGCCATGCTATGGGCTGGATCCGCCGTTAAATTGGCAATTACCCTGTCCGGTACTTGGGAAGGAAACATTAGTTTATGGGCCGTTATGGAATCATGTTCCGGATAGTGGCTGTGTGCATGGGAATGGGAGTGTTCAGTTTCATGGGAGTGACTATGTGGTACTTTTTCCTGTTGCGACTTACAGCCTAAGAGAATCGTGAATACAATAAACCCTAATTTTTGTGTAAAGCGTAGTTTTCCCATTACTTTCTGTTTCAATTCGTTTGGATTAAAAAAAATGAAATCCGAATATAATATGATTTCATTGAATTACCTACGGTTTTCAGAAGCATATCTTTAACCTTACGGTATCTTGATAATTTCATTATATATCTTAACCCAAATTGATATCCCCCATTATTTATCCTATATAAAACACTTTTATAACAAGAGAAATATGGTGGATAGCAAAAACAAAAAAACGCCCATTCTTACGAAGGGCGTTCCTTAATATAAATTATAAAACTTATAGTGCAGCTACTTGCTTAGTCAACTTGCTCTTTAAGTTTGCAGCTTTGTTGGAATGGATAATATTGCGCTTAGCCAATCTATCGATCATACTTACCACGCTTGGCAACAAAGTTTCAGCAGCTTTCTTATCCTCCTCTGTACGCAATCTTCTGATAGCGTTACGGGTCGTTTTATGCTGGTACCTGTTACGTAACCTTACCGCTTCGTTCCTTCTAATCCTCTTTAATGCTGACTTATGATTTGCCATTTTCTATTTAATTAATTTTTTTTATTGGGTTACACCCCTAAACATACTGTGTAGTCCGTAGGGGAATCGAACCCCTGTTACCAGGATGAAAACCTGGCGTCCTAACCCCTAGACGAACGGACCATTTTTTGGTTTCAAGTACGGACAGAACTTATAAGTTGCCATCAATACCCCAAAATTTCAAAATAACCTTTAGTAGTCCGTAGGGGAATCGAACCCCTGTTACCAGGATGAAAACCTGGCGTCCTAACCCCTAGACGAACGGACCATCAAATCGCATAATTGCGGATGCAAAAATACAATTATTTTTTACTATCGCAAGACCTAAATAAAATTTTTTAAAATCTTTTAATACGCCTTAGCAAAAAGCACTCTTTTGGAGGAGGGTTTTCCCGTTACCATGCAGACTCCGGCCTCTTCTTTGACATCTATAGGAATGCAGCGAATAGTAGCTTTTGTTTGCTCTTTCACTAATTCTTCCGTTTCCGAGGTCCCATCCCAATGTGCCGATAAAAATCCACCCTTACTTTCCAAAACTTCTTTAAATTCTTCATAAGAATTTACCTCGGTTATATGTGTTTCTCTATAATCCAGGGCCTTATTATAAATATTTGCCTGAATATCCTCCAACAAAAACTCAATTTTAGCCACTACCTCATCGCCCTTGACGGTTTCCTTTTCAAAAGTATCCCTACGTGCCACTTCATAAGTACCATTATCCATATCCCTCTGCCCTATCGCCAAACGAACAGGCACTCCTTTCAACTCGTACTCATTGAACTTAAATCCAGGCTTATGGGTATCCCGGTTATCATATTTTACAGAGATTCCTTTGGATCTCAATTCCTTTACCAGAGGAGCCACTCTTTCCGAAATAGCATCCAATTGATCTTCACCTTTATAAATAGGTACAATTACGACTTGTATTGGAGCCAATTTAGGTGGCAATACCAGACCGTTATCATCACTGTGGGTCATGATCAACGCCCCCATCAAGCGGGTAGAGACTCCCCAAGATGTTGCCCACACATATTCCTGCACCCCTTCCTTGGTAGCAAACTTCACATCAAAAGCCTTGGCGAAATTTTGTCCCAAAAAATGCGAGGTACCGGCCTGCAAGGCCTTACCATCCTGCATTAAGGCCTCTATACAGTAGGTCTCCAATGCACCTGCAAAACGTTCGCTGGCCGTTTTGGTTCCTTTAATAACAGGTACCGCCATGTAATTTTCTGCAAATTCCGCATATATATCCATCATCTGTTCTGCCTCGGCAATGGCTTCCTTTTCGGTAGCATGCGCAGTATGGCCTTCCTGCCATAAAAATTCCGCAGTTCTCAAGAAAAGTCGGGTTCTCATTTCCCATCGCACCACATTGGCCCATTGGTTGATCAGCAGTGGCAAATCCCGATAAGACTGAATCCATCTTCTATAGGTATCCCATATAATTGTTTCGGATGTAGGCCTAACAATAAGCTCTTCCTCCAGCTTGGCATCTGGGTCCACAATAATACCACTGCCATCCTCGGCATTTTTTAACCTATAATGGGTCACCACGGCACATTCCTTTGCAAAACCTTCCACATGACTGGCCTCTTTGCTCAAGTAGGACTTAGGTATAAACAATGGGAAATAGGCATTCTCATGTCCAGTTTCCTTAAACATTATATCCAATTGGGCCTGCATCTTTTCCCATATGGCATAGCCATAAGGTTTAATGACCATACAACCCCTAACTCCCGAATTTTCAGCTAAATCCGCTTTTACAACAAGTTCATTATACCATTTGGAATAATCCTCTGCTCTTTTCGTTAAATTTTTACCCATACCAGTAAGTTTGGCACAAAACTTGCGACCTTATATTTAAATGAAATAGTTCGGCAAAACTAACTATTTTTACAATGTTCAACAATTAAATTTACAGCGATGATACATTCTCTACCCCACCGAAGAATACATATAGCAGCAACTGTTGTACTCCTTAGCATAGTATTGGCATCTTGCGGGTCTTACCAGCAAGCCTCGTATTATGATAATGATGGCATCTATTCCAATAGGACCGAGCAAGTTCGGGTAACCGAACAACGGCCAAGAACACAACAGCCCACCCAAAAACCAAATGCCTATGGCGATTATTTTGGACAAAAGGCCGATGAATATGGAGAGATTCTGGATAGCGAGGTATTCACCGATGTTGATGGATATTATAGTGACATGGAATCCGACAGCCTTGACTATAACCAGGATCTAGGCTATAATGCCACCAACAACGACTATAATGGGTACGGATCATGGGGGGATAATGCCACCAATGTGAACATCAACATTTATGACGATTGGGGTTGGGGCGGCTCTCCATTTGCATGGGGATATGGTGGTTTTTACGGCGGCTTCTACGGAGGCTATTACGGATATTACAACCCTTGGAGATGGAACCGTTACGGATATGGATATGGTTGGAACAACTGGGGCTGGGGTGGTTACGGATGGAACAACTGGGGCTGGGGAGGCTACGGATGGAGCGGTTATTACAGCCCTTACTTCTATTCTCCTTACCGACACTACCCATATTACTATTCCCGCAGTAGGTTCGGCAACAATTACTACAATAGAAATTACGCCTACAGCGCTAGCAGGAGAGGTGTTTACAACTCCAATACCAATCTTAGGAGCACTGCTCTAAACGGAAGATCTAATATAGGCACTGCAAACCGAACAAGCACTAGCAGATATAGAAGCACCACTGGCCGCAGTAATGTCAATAGAACTGGAACTACATCGCGCAGTAATGTTGGGGTAGATGCTTTGGAAAGAAACAGATCATACCGCACCAGCAGAAGCACCAGGACGGTACCAAATTACAATAGTAGCTCCAGAAGCAATCAGACATACAGGAGCAACAGCTCTAGCGGAACCTATAAGGGCACAGCTCCCAGAACCTCTACTTATAGAAGTTCCGGTAGTACGCCTACAAGGTCATCCAGTGGAAACTACAGAAGCTCAACTCCGACAAGGTCTTCAAGTGGAAACTACAGAAGTAGCTCCAGCAGCACTCCAACCAGATCATCGAGTAGTACCTATAGAAGTTCTAGCAGCTCCAGCAGTTCCAGTGGTAGCGTTAGAAGCTCTAGCAGTTCTTCTTCAAGATCTTCGTCATCCAGTAGTAGAAGTAGCGGAAGGCGCAACTAAAAAACATGGTCCCTTATTTCAATAAAAACTTTCAAAATTAAATAAAATGAAAAGGAATTACACTTTCATTCTACTATTGGTATGTGCATTTGCGAGTGCTCAGAACATCAATGATGTTTTAAGGCTTAGCGGAGAAGGTTCCTATGGTACAGCACGTTTTCAAGGATTAAATGGCGCATTTGGTGCATTGGGGGGAGATTTATCCTCCCTAAACGTAAATCCTGCCGGTTCGGCTGTTTTCAACAACAGCTTGTTATCCATAACCGGATCCAATTACAATGTTAAAAATGATGCCCTTTATTTCAATGGTAGCTCCAGCACCTCCTTAAATTCGTTGGACCTTAATCAAGTTGGGGGTGTTTTTGTATTTAAAAGCACAAATGCCAGTTCTCCATGGAGAAAATTAGCATTGGCATTTAACTATGACCTGATCAAAAATTTTGACGATGACCTTTTTGTTTCCGGTAATAGTAATCAGGGCATAGATAATTACTTTTTGGATTTGGCCAACGGAGTACCTTTTGGTCCACTTCTAATACAAGACGGCGAGTACATAGAAGAAGCCTACCTGGACATAGGATCCACCTTAGGTTTTGTGGACCAGCAAGCATTTTTGGGATATTACGGTGGTATAATAGACCCTGTAGATTTCTCGGATGACAATAATACCGATTATATCTCCAATGCGAAATACAGTACCCTTAACCAAGATTACTCTCAGAGTACTGCTGGATACAACAGTAAGTTTACCGCAAATTTAGCCTCACAGTACGGTGACAATCTGTATTTGGGTGCTTCCCTGAACATTCATAGTGTATTTCTGGACAAACTTACCAGATTATCCGAAAGAGGCTTTGATTCCGATTCGGAAATTCAGACTATAACCTTCGATAATTTACTTAGGACCCAAGGAAATGGTTTTTCCTTTAGCCTGGGGGCCATTGGGAAATTAAATGAAAATTTTAGAATAGGTGGTAGTTATCAATCCCCAACCTGGTACAATTTATCAGACGAAACCTCTCAAAAAATATATTCGGATCTGGCGGATAGCGATATTTCATTTATCAACTTTAATATCATTAATGTTTTTGAGGACTATACCATTAAAATACCAGGGAAATTAACAGGAAGTTTGGCTATGATATTTGGTCAGAATGGCCTTTTAAGTTTCGACTATAGCTATCAAGACATGTCAAAAGCAGAGTTAAGACCAGGTTCAGATCCTAGTTTTGCCTCAGAAAACGATTTCATTTCCGATAAGTTAAGTGCCGTTTCAACTTTTAGATTAGGTGGTGAGTACCGCATTGAAGCCTTAAGTTTAAGGGCAGGATATAGATTTGAACAAAGTCCGTACGCCAATGGGGGTACCATAGGCGATTTAAATGGCTATTCAGGTGGTATCGGTTATAATTTTGGAGGAAGCAGGCTAGACCTATCCTACAACTACTCCAGTCAGGACATAAACAAACAACTGTTTGATGTTGGCCTTCCAACACCGGCCAACATAACCAATAAAAACTCCGTAGTAAGTTTGGGCTATACCCTGAATTTCTAAAGAACACAATAGACTAGAAACAAAAAAGACGGGATTTACCCGTCTTTTTTATTTTAGAATAATTTGATTATCGCTTCAAAGTAAAGTGGGTCCTAACTGAGCGCGCCACTATGATTCCGTCTTCGTCCCGTGAATAGTCCATCCTAAACCAGTAGTCCGATGAAGGCATTGGCCTTCCGTTAAAGGTACCGTCCCACCCTATTGTGGTTTCATCAATCTGTTTAAGGAGTTTGCCGTAACGATCAAATATAAATACCACCGGATCTATCAAGGTGGAGATTCCATATACATTCCAACGGTCATGGATACCATCGGCATTGGGCGTAAAGAACTTGGGATACCCGACCACTAAAAACTCTATAGGCTCCGTAGTTCCACAACCATTTTTATCATTTATAATCACCGTATTTACCCCGGGTGGCACATTATTAAAAACAGGATCATCCTGAAATTCGCCTCCGTTAATGGCATATTCATAATTACCGTCCGGGTTGGCCACTACTATTTCTACAATGTTGTTATCAGAAAGGTCATCCCTAACGATTACCTCCTGCAGTACTGGGGTTCCAAAAAAGGTGATTAGTATATTATCACCTACATCATTTCCAAAACTGTTGGTCAGTTCAACAAAATAGCGTCCAGAATTGGGGCTACTGACCACCAATTCGGCATTGGAAGGTCCGGATCCCGGCAAGGTGGCATCAATAACGCCATCGTCCTCATAATCTACAGTCCAAACAACACTTGTAATATCAGGTCCAAAAGGAGAATTTTGTGCAGATAAGGTGATGTCCGGATCATCCTCACAAGCAATTATATCCAATCCCAAAAATTCGTCACGTAAGGTACAATCCAACGCATTATCTTGATCGGCATCAACCGAACTACCCGTAAAAGTCAATGAAAATTGCTCGGCATCATCATCGAAATTGGTGTTGAAATTATTAATGAAAATATAGTAGATTTCTCCTGGGAGTACATCTAACCATTCGTCATATGTGTTTTGGCTTTGCTTTAAAAAAGGAGCACCCACATCCCCATTCTCCGGATTAATCCCTATTCCCGTGAAACGCGTATTATTGGCTTCATAATTACAACGGATAGGTTCTGATCCACTTCCTATAATCGAACAGAAATTTTGCCCACTGGTCTGATCATAAGGACCATAAACCGCAAAGTCCCACTCCGCTGTTATTGTAGTACCCGTTACCGGCAAAGCCTCAATGTCAAAACCTACCTGACCGCCTGTACCTGCTCTAAAAACAAACCAAGAGGTGTTGTTTTCGATATTCGCAGAACTTACACTTCCTTTCTCCAAACAACCACTTTGCCGAATTACATCAGGATCAAAGTCGTCTATATCACCACTGCCATCAACAATTGGCATAATTGGCTGGCCATCTGCACAAACAGGAATAGCACTCCTACAATCCGGTGAATTTTGTGCAACTATATTACTAACAAACAGTAACATAACACATATAGAACAGATAAGTGTCCGCATAGAAATTGGGGCTAAATACATACTTAAATCAAGTATAATAACTCTTATGAAAATGATTTAGTATATAGGAGGTATATTTTATCACAAAAACTTGGCCTTTTTTATATGTATCCATTGTGGCTTTGCCAGTCCCGGATACCCATCGTTTGTACGCAATTATTAAATAGAATTTGCAGACAATGGCCATCAAGATTGGCAGGATAGATATGAGTTACCGCCCCACCAATTTAGTATTAACGTTTTAAGGAAAAATGATTATTAATATGCTTTGCCATGATACGCTGACCATCTTGATCCTTAAAACTAAGCTTGAACCAATAATCGTCCGAAGGCAATGCCACACCATTATAGGTGCCATCCCAACCCATGCTATTTTGGGACAATTGTTTAAGCAACTTTCCATACCTATTATAAACCGTTAATATAGGTTCTTCCAAGTTGGAAATACCTACAATGTTCCAAACATCGTTTGCCCCGTCCCCATTGGGGGTAAAAAACTTAGGAAACCCCACCACAACAATGGTTTCCGTGGCAGATCCGCAACCATTCAAATCGCTCAATGTAACGCTATGCCTACCGGGAAGTACATTATAAAATTTATTATCTGGCTGATATGTCCCTTCATCCAAACGATATTCAAAATCGCCCTCCCTATCGGGAACTATCGTAACGGTATTGCTATCCTGCAGATCCTCTATTATGACCTCCTTTATATGCGGTGTTTTTGAAGCATAAACATTAATCATAAAGGTATTGTCACATGCTGAAACACCAAGCTTATCGGTAATCGTCAAGGAATATTCCCCGCCCTGGGCAACTGTTATACTGGAAGTTATTTCACCTGTACTCCAAAGATAATTATATTCTGGATCCGGGACCGCCTCCCCTATTACAGCATTGACCTCCCCTTCGCAGAGAAAAACCTCCAAGGGAAAATTAGGAGCCAAAGGTTCATGAACCGTTAATTTAAAATCCTCTGAAGCATCATAGCATCTGGGATTCTGTACGGAGGTAGCCCTGATATATATCTGTTGTTCCCCAGCCTGCAACCCATATTCCAAAGGCAGGGCATTTACCCCTGCATCCGCATCGGCCAAACTGGTATGATAGGATATAATTACGTCATTCGCAGATTGTCCGCCCAATGCCATTTGATCCTTATCACTTAAATAAAAATAACCGGAATCCAGGCACAGGTGTTCATCATCTACAGGAGATGTTGTAGGCGCTTGGGAAAACCCCACTTGCACATCACTAATTATATTATTCTGGGACTGGGTTATTACTTCCACTCGGTAAAAAGCGGCTTCCAACACATTTAAGGTAGCGGATACCTCCCCTGGAATTACAGCATAACCATTTCCTACATCCTTATACCAGGTATAACTTACTACATCGGCAGTAGAGGCATCCAAAACAATGTTTTCATTGTTACACGCCGCAATTGGAGGCCCCAAAAGATTGTTGATTATTGCACAATCCAATGCATCATAAGGATTGGTAACAAAGATTTGACCTGTGAACTGAATGGAAAAGCCAGAATTAATATTACTAAAATTATTCACCAATAAGTAGTAATCCTCACCGGGCAAAACCTCCAACCATTCTTCGTATTGAACATTATCCGTTGCACCTTGAGGGTCCTCCCCTACACCAATAAAACTATTGGCATCCCTATTATCAAAAAAATTACAGCGTATGGGGTCACCCAAGGAATTGCAATCACTGGCCTTATAAAGGGCAAAATCCCAATCTTCGTTAGAATCGAAACCAATATTAAATCCTAATTGTCCAGAGGCACCCGTCCTAAATCTATACCACGCAGCATTGGATTCAATTGCGCCTGAAAGTGTTTTTTCCAAACAACCGGATTTCCCGGCACCTTTAAAGTCATCAGCACCATAGCCATTAGTACCGCCGTTGACCGGTGTATTGTTGCAAATAGGCACCGCATTTGAGCAATCCGGAGCCACTTGGGCCTTGGCCAAAGCAGTACCTAGACACCAAATAACACCTAAAACGACGACCAACCTGTTCATGAATACCTATAAAATTTGGGAATTTCAAAAGTAACACCCTAGTTTAGTTAACACTAATTTATGTTGTGTAAGTAAGCAAACTTGGTATAAAGTGGCATATAATGTATATCTTTGCTGCCTTAAAAAGCAATATTTTAATGAAAATCGACAACGCATTGGAAAAGCATTTTGAAGAGTTAGGGGACGATCACGTTTCCGCTGCTGAGGACACACCTTTACGTAAGGATGCATTTGTGCTAAGTGATGAAGAAAAAATAGCCCGTATCAGAGGCAGTGTAAACGAAATAATGCTGACTTTGGGCCTCGACCTAGAGGACGACAGTTTAAAGGGAACCCCGAATAGGGTGGCCAAAATGTTCGTCAATGAAATTTTTGGGGGACTAAATCCAAAACGACGGCCCAAATCATCCACCTTCGACAATAAATACAAGTACGGTGAAATGTTAGTGGAAAAAAACATAACACTATACTCCACCTGCGAACATCATTTATTGCCAATAGTGGGGAAAGCCCACGTGGCCTATATTTCCAAAGGTACCGTTGTTGGCTTGTCCAAAATGAACAGGATAGTGGATTATTACGCCAAAAGACCACAGGTCCAGGAGCGACTAAATATTCAGATCGTAAGGGAACTTCAAGAGGTTTTAGGAACGGAAGATGTTGCCTGTGTTATAGACGCCAAACATTTATGTGTAAATTCCCGGGGCATACGCGACATTGAAAGTAGTACCGTAACGGCAGAATACGGTGGAAAATTTAAGGAAGAGGCCGTTAGACGAGAATTTTTAGACTATATAAACATCGATACCAAATTTTAATTGTCCCGCTTAATAATGTCTTTGTACCAAACTCAAAAATTAAAAGTTTACAATTCCCTTACGGGAGAAAAAGAAGTTTTTGAACCTTTAAGCGAGGGTCATGTAGGCATGTACGTCTGTGGACCTACCGTTTACAGCAATGTACATTTGGGCAACTGCCGAACCTTTATGTCTTTCGACATGATCTTCAGGTATTTAAAGCATTTGGGTTACAAGGTGAGATATGTCCGGAATATTACAGACGCCGGGCATTTGGAGAATGATGCGGAAGACGGAGAGGATAAGATTGCCAAGAAAGCGAGATTGGAACAATTGGAACCCATGGAGGTGGTTCAACAATATACCCTGGATTTTCACAGCATATTGCAAAAATTCAATTTATTGCCCCCAAGCATTGAACCTACCGCCACCGGACACATTATTGAGCAAATTGAAATCATAAAGAATATCCTGGAAAAAGGATATGCCTACGAAATTAACGGGTCTGTTTATTTTGATGTTGAAAAATTCAACAAGACCAATGAGTACGGTAAATTAAGTGGGAGAAAATTGGAGGATATGATTGCCAATACCCGTGAATTGGCCGCTCAGGACGAAAAAAAGAGTCCACAGGACTTTGCGTTGTGGAAAAAAGCGGAAGCCCAGCATATAATGCGTTGGCCTTCCCCCTGGGGAGATGGTTTCCCTGGCTGGCATTTGGAGTGCACGGCCATGAGCACCAAGTATCTGGGAGAAACTTTTGACATACATGGTGGCGGTATGGACCTTAAATTTCCACATCATGAATGTGAAATTGCCCAGGCCGAAGCTTGCAACGGACATGCTCCCGTAAAGTATTGGTTACATGCCAACATGCTGACCTTGAACGGCAAAAAAATGGCCAAATCTACCGGAAACAATATCTTGCCCAATGAGATGTTCTCTGGCGAGAATAAAATCCTAAGTAAACCATACACACCATCCGTAGTACGCTTTTTTATGATGCAGGCGCACTATACCAGTATATTGGACCTAAGCGACGAAGCGCTTTCCGCATCCGAAAAGGGGTTTCAAAAATTGATGGATGCCATTGGCAGCATGGGTAACCTAACTACCAGTTCGTCATCCAGCTTTAATGTGGAGGAGTGGAAACAGAAGGGTTACGATGCCATGAACGATGATTTCAACACCCCTATGCTAACGGCCAATTTGTTTGAAGCTGTAAAACGCATCAATTTAATAAAAGAGGGCAAGGAAACTATAACCGAAAAGGACAAGGAACTTTTCATAGAGGCCATGAACGGTTTTGTTTTTGATGTATTAGGTTTGGAAAATCAAAATAGCGCTATGCTTAATTCCGATAAATTAAGCAGTGTAGTTGGCCTTCTTATTCAGTTGCGAAATGAGGCACGGGCCAATAAAGATTTCTCCACATCGGACAAAATAAGGGACCAACTTGCAGGGATGGGCATTCAATTGAATGATGGAAAAGACGGCACTACCTTTAGTCTCAGCTAAAGTAGATATCTACCCATAACAGAATTGGCTTTTATACGAAAGTGAAGCGTTTAATCTTTGCGGAAAATTTTTATAGAGTACATTTTCCAGATTAATACGAAATTTCTAAACAGATGAAAAAAATATTAATTGCCCCTTTTGTGCTGTTGGTGAAGTTTTACCAAAATTTCATCTCCCCACTTACCCCGGCCTCTTGCCGCTATTCCCCTACCTGTTCACAATACACTTTGGAAGCCCTACAAAAACATGGCCTGTTCAAAGGTGGCTGGTTGGCCTTAAAAAGGATTTTTAGTTGTCACCCTTGGGGTGGAAGTGGTTACGACCCGGTACCATAGTTTTTTTATTTCCGGATTCCTGGTTTAATAATAATTTATCAAGCCAATTTTAACATAATTGCACACAGAGGCAGCAAAGCTTTTCTAAATATATTCCTGTCCGCAGATCCAAATTAACCTATTTCCGACCTCAATTCTTTGCAGTATTTACTTATCTTAGTCCCTTAAAAAATCGTAGATGTACTTTTTAGGCTTTACTTGGAATCCCGCCGATACACTTTTTAAAATTGGGGTAATACAAATAAAATATTACAATCTTCTTTGGATAATCGCTTTCGCATTGGGCTGGTATCTCATGAAGAAGATATTCTTAAAAGAAAAAAAATCCCTGGAGCAGTTAGACTCCCTTTTTATTTATACCGTTCTGGCTACCATGTTGGGGGCAAGATTAGGCCATGTGTTCTTTTATGATTGGCCATATTACCAAAACCATTTATTGGAAATTTTGCTGCCCATTAGAGAAAGTGCCGATAGCACACTTTTCGGGTTTATTAATGGTTACGAGTTTACAGGATTTACCGGTTTGGCAAGTCACGGAGCAGCCATTGGAATTATCATTGGCATGTACCTCTACACCAGAAAATATCCTGAATTTAAAATTCTATGGATCCTGGATCGCATTGTAATTCCAGTATCCATTGGTGCCTTTTGTGTTCGATTGGGGAATTTCTTCAATTCGGAGATCAACGGTAAACCTGTGGAAAAATCTTTTGCCCTGGCCACTAGGTTCGTACGCGATTCCGACGACATGCCTGCTTACAAAGCATTATCCATTACCAAAGAAAAAACGGTAAATGCTGCTTACAATCTAATTGAGAAAGACCCTAGGTTTGCCGAGTATTTGGAGGCTATTCCCTATAGGCATCCAGCCCAACTCTATGAAGGGTTTTGCTATATTTTTGTCTTTGCCATTTTGTATTATTTATATTGGAAAACCGATAAAAAGGATAAACTTGGGTATCTTTTTGGGGTATTCCTGGTGCTATTATGGACGGTGCGCTTCTTTGTGGAATACGTAAAGAAAAGTCAGGGCGGATTTGAAGAGTCACTTGGTTTGCTATCTACCGGTCAATGGTTGAGCATACCATTTATTTTAGTTGGATTCTATTATATCCTTAGACCAAAATCGGGCACCTCAAAATAGTAAACTGGAAAAGATTAAAGGCGCCTGGACCAAACAGTAATTGTAAAATGAGAAATAATAAAATCTATCTACTTTTTGTTGTTTGTTTTATCATTCAGCTTTCCTGCAAGGAAGAATCGAAAAAAGCTATAAAAACAGCTCCGGTTACCTTTAAGAAAGAAGGCGATCTCCGCATACTGAAGAAGGAATCGGATTCCGTTTTAACTACTTTGGACATAGAGATAGCAGATACCGACTACGAAAGAGAAACTGGACTCATGTACCGTAGTTCCATGGAACCGAACCAGGGCATGTTGTTTGTTTTTGATGATGTTGCCATGCATTACTTTTATATGAAAAACACTGAGTTTCCCTTGGACCTTATCTTTGTGGACGACCAATTGAAAATTGCCAGTTTTCAAAAAAATGCACAGCCCTTTAATGAAAGCAGCTTGCCCTCTAAAGTTCCCGTAAAATATGTTCTGGAAGTAAATGCTGGCATGTCGGACAAATGGTCTTTAACCGTAGGGGATTCCATTGCATATAGGAAAACACCATAATTGGCAAGTAAAATTGTTGTATTTGGGATTGAAAGTAAAGCATGCCAAATGGTTTAGATCCTCATAAAATGCCTATTTTAGTGAGTTCAACCAACAAAAATACCAACCCTTTGTCTGCCTATAAAAAAGTGCTCCTAACTCTTTTAGCCCTTGTTTTGGCCTTACCCCTTGCTGCTCAGAAAAAAAACCAATCCTTTCAACTCCATATCCACAAGACTACTGCAGCTATAGAAATAGATGGCATTGGGAATGATTTGGCCTGGCAGGATACCGATGTGGCAACCAACTTCTACATGGTATTGCCCATGGATACCGGAATGGCGAATGAACCCTCTGAAATCCGGATGACCTACGACGACAATAACCTCTACCTTTTAGCTACTTTTTACAACGCCACCAAAGGCCCTTACTATGTAGAATCATTGCGACGCGATTTTATTTTTGGAAAAAATGACAACTTTTTATTATTTATGGACCCCTTTAACAACCAAACCACCGGTTATTCTTTTGGCTCCAACGCGGCAGGCGCCCAATGGGACGGCACCATGCACAGTGGTGGAAGTGTAGATCTCAACTGGGACAGCAAATGGGTATCCGCAGTAACAAGCGATGATGAAAAATGGGTCTTCGAAATGGCCATCCCCTTCAAATCCATACGTTATGAAGATGGCGTTACCGAATGGGGCATTAACTTTAGTAGATTGGATTTAAAATCGGGTGAAAAATCGAGTTGGACACCAATTCCCCGACAATTTCCCACGGCATCGTTAGCCTACACCGGAACTTTGGTATGGGACTCCCCTCCTCCCTCCCCAAAAACAAATTTTTCCATTATTCCATATGTATTGGGCGGTATTAGTGAAGACATGGAAAATAACACGGATACCCAATATGACAAAAAAATTGGAGGCGATGTTAAATTCAGTCTTAGTACCTCCTTGAATTTAGACTTGACGGTAAACCCAGATTTCTCCCAGGTAGAGGTAGATCGACAGGTAACCAATCTTGACCGATTTGAACTTTTTTTCCCAGAAAAAAGACAATTCTTCTTGGAGAACGGGGATCTGTTTGCCAACTTTGGATATGCCACCATACGCCCCTTCTTCTCCAGGAGAATAGGATTGGGTGTACCCATTAGAGCTGGTGCAAGGGTAAGCGGAAATCTCAGTAACAAATGGCGGATGGGGTTAATGGATATGCAAACCGCCAGTATAGAGGAAACAGGACTTCCCAGCCAGAATTTTGGGGTGCTCTCTTTACAAAGAAAAGTTTTTGCCCGTTCCAGCATTGGCCTAATGTTTGTAAACAAGGAGTCTATTAATTACCCTCAGGATACGGATTCCATTAGAACAGTTTTTCCAAGGTTTAATCGAAATTTGGGATTGGAATATAACTTGGCCTCCGCCAATAATCAATGGACAGGGAAAGCCTTTTTCCTGAAGTCGTTCGCCCCCAACAAAAATGGAAACGGATTTACCCAAGCCGCGCATCTAGAGTTTAAAAGCCGAAAATGGAATTGGCGAATACAGGAAGAGTCCGTCGAAGACAATTACACAGCCGAGGTTGGCTTTGTTCCGCGAAATGGATATATCAACATAACCTCTTATGCAGGGCTTTTATTCTTTCCAAAGAAAAGCACTATTTTAAGTCATGGCCCTAAACTAAGCACCAGCTATTTTTTTAATGAAAAATTGGAGCGTACCGACAATATTAACCTTTTAGAGTACCTGTTGGACTTTAGGGACCGTTCCAAATTAAACTTTGGCGTATCCGATGAATACGTGGAACTACTATCCCCTTTTGACCCAACAAGATCGGGCAAGGAATCCTTGGATATTGGAACCCGGCACCATTGGAACGCCTATACCTTCGATTTTATTTCCAAGCCACAAAGTATGTTTACCTATTCCTTTGGCGGACGTTTTGGAGGATATTATTCCGATGGCAATAGAACGAGCCTTATAAGCGAATTGGGTTACCGCTTTCAGCCATTTGTAAGTCTAAGCAGTAATTTAAGTTATAACCACATTAATCTACCGGCGCCATGGAACAACACAGAATTTTGGCTAATTGGCTCGGAGGTAGATGTTACCTTTACCAATAAATTATTCTTTGCGACCTTGTTCCAATACAATGAGCAATCCAAAAACTTTAATCTAAATTCGCGGTTTCAATGGCGCTATAAGCCCGCCTCCGACCTATTTTTGGTGTACAGCAACAACTACCTTATTGAACCCCTTGAAGGAAGAAATTGGGCTTTGACATTAAAATTCACTTATTGGTTCAATAAATAAGGCCAAAAATCACAAAAAATAAATTGATCATATATTTCCGTTGAATTGTATAAAATGCCATTAATGATGAACAAAAGAATACACTGGGCCGTATTTATCAGCAACAACTCACATAAGGACCAGTTCATAAAAAATGTATTGGAAGGTCCCCTCCCTGAAGGATTTGACGCCCTGGAGAATTTAGATGGGGCCTTATTCTCCAAAATAACCCTAAACCAATTTATAGACGAAGAGGAAAGGCACGGAATCCAGATTATCAATAAAAATTCACAGCAGTTGCTTAAGACGATGTCCAGCGGGGAACAAAAAAAGGCGCTATTGAAATATATCTTTCATTTAAAGCCCGATTATATTGTTTTGGACAATCCCTTCGACAATTTGGATAAGAACGCCCAAAAGGACCTAAAAACCTCTCTTGACCATATTTCAAAAAACACCTATATCATTCAGCTTATAAGCAGAAAAGCCGATATTTTACCGTTTATAACCCATGAGATGATTTTGGAAGGATCTACAATACGACCGCTTACCAGTGGATCTAAAGCAAATAAGGAATACAACCCATCCATAGATTCTTCTTTTGCCGGTAGAATTCCCATGCCCATTACACCTACGGATTATGAAGAATCCATTTTGATAGACTGCAAGGACATAAGCGTAATATATGGGGACAAAAAAATACTGGACAATATTAATTGGACTATTAAAAAAGGGGAGTTTTGGCAACTCATAGGCCCAAACGGAAGTGGAAAATCAACACTGCTATCCATGATTACCGGAGACAACCACAAAGGCTACGGACAACAGCTGTACCTTTTTGGACAGCGCAAAGGCAGTGGGGAAAGCGTTTGGGACATTAAGAAAAGGATTGGGTACTACACCCCTGCCATGACCGATAAATTTTCGGGCCTACACTCTTGTCTAAACATGGTCATTTCCGGGATGAACGATTCTGTTGGACTCTATCTAAGAGCCACTGAAAACCAGAAGGCCTTGGCCAAAGAATGGCTAATTATACTGGATATGTGGCATCTTAGGGACGTTCTATTCGCCGACCTATCTGCAGGGCAACAGCGTATGGTCATGACCGCTAGGGCTATGATAAAACACCCTCCCCTGCTAATTTTGGATGAGCCTACCGCAGGGCTGGATGATGAAAGTGCGTTGCTTTTTATATCCCTTGTCAATAAAATTGCAAAGGAAAGCAAGTCTGCCATTGTCTTTGTATCCCATAGGAAAGAACCAGGCTTGGAACCCCAATTTATCTATGAACTAGAAACATCTCCCGAAGGATCCCATGGAAAAATAATATAAAAAAAGGCCGCTGATCAGCGGCCTTTTGTATTATAGTTGGTCAGAGAATACTACTCTTCCTTTCCTATTTGAGTTTTCTTCTTTAAAGTATCGAACATTACTGGAGTTGCAATGAACAAGGAGGAATAAGTACCCACAATGATACCTATAATCATGGCAAACATAAATCCTCTTAGGGATTCACCGCCAAATATGAATATTGCCAACAACACTACCAAGGTGGTCATGGACGTATTCAAGGTTCTACTTAAGGTACTGTTCAGGGCCAAGTTGGTATTCTCTCCTGCTTTCCATCCCTTTTCAGCTATAATCTCCCTAATACGGTCAAAAACTACCACAGTATCATTCAGGGAGTAACCAATAACCGTAAGTATTGCAGCGATAAAGGCTTGGTCAATCTCCATATTAAAAGGCATAAGCTTACCAAAAATGGAGAATACACCCAATACAATCAATATATCATGGAATACAGCCGCAACTGCACCCAAAGAGAACTGCCATTTGCGGAACCTAAATAAGATATAAAGGAATACTACCGCCAAAGAACCAATAATAGCCAAGAAGGCATTCTTTTTAATATCATCCGCAATGGTTGGACCCACTTTTACAGATTGAAGGATTCCTATGGCCTTTTCACCACTACCTATGGTAAAATTCTCAAAACTGGTACCATCCGGCAAATATTTTTGAAGGGAAGTATACAGTTTATTCTGAATTTCATTATCCACCTCAATTCCTTCAACATCCACTTTATAAGGAGTAGTGATTTTAATTTGATTGGCCTCCCCATAAGTTTTAACATTGGTACCACTTCCAAAAACAGTATTCAATTCCGAAGCGATTTCCGATGGATTTACCATCTTCTCAAATCTTACAGTATAAGAACGTCCTCCAACAAAATCGACTCCTTGCTGAAGACCTTGGGTAAATAATGAGAATAGTCCTATTGCCACCAAAATGGATGAAGCTATATAGGCAATCTTTCTTTTGGCCAAGAAATCGATATTGATATTCTTGAACAAGTTTTTGGTCACGGCTGTTGAGAAATCCAATTTTCTTCCTTTTCCACTCACATACCAGTCAACCAAAAGTCTAGTGATGAATATGGCCGTAAACAATGAGGTTACTATACCTATCAATAAGGTGGTAGCAAATCCTTTAATAGGACCAGAACCAAAGACAAACAATATAAGGGCCGTTAAACCAGTAGTAATGTTGGCATCCAAGATAGAAGAAAGTGCATTTCCAAAACCATCAGCAATAGCTTGGCTCTGTCCTTTACCTTTTGCCAATTCCTCTTTAATACGTTCAAAAATAAGTACGTTCGCATCCACAGACATACCAATGGTCAATACAATACCTGCTATACCCGGCAGGGTAAGAACGGCATTTAAACTAACCAGAACACCAAAGATCAACAGGATGTTTAGAAGCAAAGCGATATCAGCAAAAATACCAGCCTTACCGTAGTAAAACACCATCCATATCAATACAATGGCCATAGCGATCATAAAGGAAAAGAAACCACTACTAATAGCTTCCTGTCCCAAAGAAGGTCCTACAATTTCCGATTGAATAATTTCTGCAGAAGCAGGCAGTTTACCCGCTCTTAGTACGTTGGCAATATCCTTGGTCTCATTAATAGTAAAGGTACCGGTAATTTCTGAACGACCACCAGATATAGGTCCTGAAGAAACGCCAGGCGCAGTATACACTTTATTATCCAACACGATAGCGATACCGGTCTGATTATTAAAGGCATCCCCTGTTAGTTTTTCCCATTCCTTTGCACCTTTGGTATTCATGGTCATGGTAACCGCAGGCTTGTTATATTGATCAAAAGTATCCGAAGCATCGGAAACAACGTCCCCACTAATTCTAGGTGTATTGTCCCTATTGGATTTTAAGGCATATAACTCAACAACTTCCGAACCTTCGGTTGGACGTTCCCAAACAAACTTAACAAACTGAATATCCGCTGGAATCAATCTGCGAATTTCCTTCATTCTAAGGTATTCCCCAATTTTAGCCGTATCCTGAATAGCGGCACTTACCAAGGCATTTCCGTTAGGATTTGCTGGGATAAGTAAACTGAAAAGTGGATTTACATCTTGGGAAAAATCCAATGAATCCTGTGCAACATCAGACAACAAAGAATCCAATTCAGATTCTGGCTTAACAACTTCTTCCGGCTTTTCAACCTCTACCAAAGTTTTTAACCTCTCGTTGGCGGCCTGCAAAAAGGTACTTAAACTAGGGTTACTTTGCTTATATGTTTCCCAAAATTCCAATTGGGCCGTACTGGACAATAAATCCTGCGCACGTCCTATATCTCTTGCACCAGGCAATTCAACCAAAATTCGACCAGAATTACCTTCACGTTGAATATTGGGCTGTGTAACACCGAAGCCATCTATACGCTCACGAAGTACTTCAAAAGCAGAAACGATAGACTCATCAATCTTAGTCCTAATAATTGGTTTAACCTGATCATCTGTCATTTGAAAGTTAATGACATCGCTCAAACCTTTATTTGCAAAAATATCCGGAGAGGCCAATTTGGTATCCCCTTTTATTTTGTCAAAAGACTCAAAGAACAGGTCTATATAAGTTGCATCACTATTTTTAGAAGCGGCATCGGCATCGGCCAAGGCCTTGTTAAAAACAGGATTCTTGGTATTATTGGCAAGGCCTTTTAAAATATCCTTTACAGAAATTTGAAGGGTAACATTGATTCCCCCTTTTAAATCCAGACCCTTATTAAGTTCCTTTTTCTTGGCTTCGTCATAACTGGTGAATCCTAAAATGGAATTCCCCCCAATAGAGTCTAAATATCTTGCTTCCAGTGCTTCCCTTTTTGCAAGGTAATCTTCTTCAGATTCTGAAATTTTATTGGTAGCAAAGACAGTTGCATCCTTTTCTACTTTATTGGTAATAAATGTATAGGATAGTTGATAGATACTAACTAGCCCAAACAAAAAAGCGAAAAGCTTTATAAGTCCTTTATTTTGCATTGGTTATATATTAATTTAAAAATGGTATTCTTAAATAGCGTGCAAATATATTATTTCCCATAGGAACTAACAATATATTTATCAGTTTTATAAAATAAGGGCATCCGCCCCGTTCCGATGGTACTCGGAAACAAATGGGACGGATGCCCTAAATATTAGTGAACCCCAATAAACTATAGGGTCAATAAGCTATTCGTCTTTCTTACGCCTTCAGCGCTTTCCTTCATTTTTGCTTTTTCAGCCTCGGCCAAATCTATTTTTACAATTTTCTCGATACCATTTTTACCCAAAAGTACCGGAACACCAATACAAATATCGTTAAGTCCGTACTCACCTTCCAAAAATGCAGAACATGGGAACATCTTCTTCTGATCGCAGGCAATGGCCTGTACCATAGAAGAAACAGCAGCACCTGGTGCATACCAAGCACTAGTGCCCAACAATTTTGTGAGAGTGGCACCACCCACTTTGGTATCCTCCGACACTTGAGCAAGGCGCTCTTCGGACAAAAATTCGGATACCTTAATACTATTCCTAGTGGCATGTGCGGTTAAAGGAACCATACCTGTGTCACTATGACCACCAATGACCATACCATCCACATCGGAGATTGGAGCCTCCAAGGCCTCGGCCAATCTGTATTTAAACCTTGCGCTATCCAAAGCACCACCCATTCCTATAATTCTATTCTTAGGCAAACCAGTAGTTTTGTGTACCAAATAAGTCATGGTATCCATTGGATTACTAACTACGATCAAAATTACGTTCGGAGAATGTTCCAACAAATTGGAAGAAACCGTTTTTACAATCCCTGCATTTATCCCTATCAACTCCTCACGGGTCATTCCCGGCTTACGTGGAATACCTGAAGTGATAATAGCGACATCGCTTCCTGCAGTTTTGCTATAATCATTTGTAACTCCTGTTATTTTGGTATCAAAACCATTCAATGAAGCTGTTTGCATTAAATCCATGGCCTTGCCTTCAGCAAAACCTTCCTTAATATCCAACACAACTACTTCAGATGCAAAATTCTTTATAGCAATGTACTCTGCACAACTTGCGCCAACAGCACCTGCTCCAACAACGGTAACTTTCATTATAAGGTTATTTTAAGTTAAATTTTATCTTTCAAAAGTACTGATTTTTAACAGAACAATACCACCCCATCCATAGAAACCAACTAAATTTTATTGGGAATTAGAATTTGTCTTTTTATATCGGCTTTGGAAAAAGTAATGGCCATTGGAGCCCATTCCAATTTTATACTGAACGTAATAAAAAGACCTTTTATCGAAAAAAGTTAAAATACTGTTCCATACGTCGAATTAATATAATAGAAAGTTGAAACTGTACGTTCAATAGTAAGTACCCAAATCTAAGAAAATTCCTACAAAATGAAGAAATTATTTTCATTCTTGGCGATAATTGGCATCCTACTGGCCAGTAATTGCACCAGAATTACAGAAAACAACGATCCGGTAATTGGGATATGGTCCCATATTTCTACCGATGGAAGCACCACGCAAAAACAGGATGTTACGGTTAGACAGGAGTGGATATTTAATGATGCCTACCTAGGTAGATACCACACCTATCACAACAAAAATTTAACGGTTATTTCGGACTTTAAATGGGTCCATAAGGACAGCGTATACATTATTTCTTATCCCGGTCTTGATAAAGAAGAAGATATAGTACTCATGACAGAGTCCGATAATGGAATTATATTGGCCGATAATGAAGGCAACGTATTGGCAATAAGGGAATAAAGATGTAAATTTTGGATTTATCTAAATCCAAAATTTACACCTACTGTTAGATTATTGAATTCCGCCAAGGAATAATCCGCATGCAACCTAAAGAAACCAAGTTTTAATTTGGCACCTAAAGTTCCTGAAACTCCACTTGCCTTTCTAGTCAAAGAAAAAGGATCTACATAGGTTTCTTGAAATGGCCCAGACTGTACTTGGTAGGTTCCTAAAACGTCTGTTGTGGATTTTCCGGAAACATATCCGATAGCCCCATAAAAATTAATGACCGGAAGCTTTGTGGAGGCCACGGCCTGTACTGTTATAACATTCATATCCACTTCTATCTGCTGATCGCTACCATCCACAATATTACTGTCCGTAAAATCATAGGAGGCATTTAAATGCGTATACCCCGCAACAGCGGAAAGCGCAACTGGCAATATTTTATCCGCAGGCAACAATTTAGAAAAGTCATATTGCAGACCAAAACCGTATAATCCCACAGCAACGTCCTCCGTATCAATTTTAGGCAAAAATCTGGCCTTAACTTCCAACCCCTTGACCAATCCTACACTTAGTTGCAAAAAGGCCGTTGGAATAAAGTTAATGTTTTCAGAAGCCAGTCCGGTCGGCAATTCAAATTCCTCCCGAGTTGTAATGGGGCCAACCTCTCCTTCCACAAACACCCTAATACCTTCCATATCCCCCAAAGCAGTTGAAACCGGCTGGGAAGTGCTCCCACCTACGAACTGTAGATTTTCATAATCCGCTGTGTTTAGAACGAAAGTCTTTTTGTCTTCCTTATTTTTAAAAGAGGTCATATTACCGATTATAGAAATCTCAAAACCACCCAAGGGTTTAGAATCGGCAGAGTTGTACCATCCATTGGACAAACTGTAAATAGCACCCTCGGACACAGGCCCAAAATAACTATCCGAAAATTTTTCCGCATCATTGATCCCAGCAGCAAATAGTTCATTGACGTTGGATTGCGAAAAACCCGCTACACTAAAAAACAAAATTCCTGTTAAAAATAAATATTTCATAACTCTTAGATTTTTGTTAAAACTAAAAAACTCGCACCGGTGGTGCGAGTTTTTGTTGTGTAAACACTATTTTTTATGCATCAATGTTAGCATAGACGGCATTTTTCTCGATAAACTCCCTTCGAGGTGGAACCTCATCTCCCATCAACATAGAGAATACTCTATCGGTCTCCGTTGCGTTATCAATGGTTATCTGCCTTAAGGTTCTAAATTCCGGATTCATGGTAGTATCCCATAATTGTTCGGCATTCATCTCTCCAAGACCCTTATAACGCTGAATACCTACGCTTCCGTTAAAGCTCTCGGCAATCTCATCCCTTTCCTTATCGGTCCAGGCATATCTTTTCTTGTTACCTTTTTTCACTAAATAAAGAGGTGGGGTTGCAATATAAACATGCCCTCCCTCTATTAGTTCGCGCATATATCTAAAGAAAAAGGTCAATATCAAAGTCTCAATATGACTACCATCCACATCCGCATCACACATAATAACAACTTTGTGATAGCGCAACTTATCCAAGTTCAAGGCTTTACTGTCGTCCTCGGTACCAATGGTAACACCCAAGGCCGTATATATATTTTTTATCTCCTCGTTCTCGAAGACCTTATGGGTCATAGCTTTTTCCACGTTAAGGATTTTACCCCTTAAAGGAAGAATAGCCTGAAAAGCCCTGTCCCTCCCCTGTTTGGCAGTACCTCCCGCAGAATCTCCCTCTACCAGAAACACTTCGCACAATGATGGATCTTGCTCCGAACAATCCGATAGTTTTCCGGGCAAGCCACCTATGCTCATCACCGTTTTACGCTGAACCATTTCACGGGCCTTCGTAGCCGCATGACGGGCCTGGGCCGCCAAAATTACTTTCTGAACAATGGTTTTGGCATCATCTGGGTTCTCTTCCAAGTAATTGGTCAACATTTCCGATACTGCCTGACTTACGGCCGCAGATACTTCCCTGTTTCCCAATTTGGTTTTAGTTTGCCCCTCGAACTGAGGCTCTGCCACCTTTACGGAGATAATAGCCGTTAAACCTTCCCTAAAGTCATCTCCCTGAACTTCGAATTTTAATTTTTCCAACATTCCGGATGCATCCGCATACTTCTTCAATGTGGATGTTAAACCTCTTCTAAATCCGGCCAAATGTGTTCCACCTTCATGGGTATTGATATTATTCACGTAGGAATGCAGGTTCTCCGTATAAGAAGTATTGTAGACCATAGCCACTTCCACAGGAATATCGTTCTTCTCCCCTTCCATAGAAATTACGCTACGTATAAGAGGCTCGCGATTACCATCCAGAAACTTGATAAACTCTTTTAATCCTTCTTCTGAATAAAAGCGTTCGGTTACAAAACCACTTTCGCTGTCCTTATCCTTTTGCCTCCTATCCATAAGGGTAATGGCAACACCCTTGTTCAAAAATGAAAGCTCGCGCATTCTATTGGCCAAGGTCTCATAACTGTATTCCACAGTCTGGGTAAAAATTGTATCGTCCGGTGTAAAAGTAACGATGGTCCCCCTCTTATCGGTTTCCCCAACACTTTTTACTGGATAAAGCGCTTTACCTTTACTGTATTCCTGTTCCCATATTTTTCCATCCCTATGTACAGTAGCTTTCAGGTGTTTAGAAAGCGCATTGACACAAGATACCCCAACACCGTGCAAACCACCCGATACCTTGTAGGAATCCTTGTCAAATTTACCCCCGGCACCTATTTTGGTCATAACAACCTCCAAAGCTGAAACACCTTCTTTTTTGTGAAGGTCTACAGGGATACCCCTACCGTTATCCTGGGTAGTAATGGAATTGTCTTCATTTATCGTCACAGTAATCTCATCACAATGACCGCCCATAGCTTCATCTATGGAGTTATCCACCACTTCATAAACCAAATGGTGCAAACCACGTACCCCTACATCACCTATATACATGGAAGGCCTCATGCGCACATGCTCCATACCCTCAAGGGCCTGGATACTATCCGCAGAATAATTGTTCTTTTTTTGCTCGTCTTTATTTGCTTCTTCGCTCATAAATAAATACTTATTTCATTATAATTTTAGCAATCCTACAAATATACGCAATACCCCATGAAATATAGGGTTGATAGCCAATATAAGTTACTAAGTTATCAACAAAAATTGTGGAAAAAATACCAATCGATATATAAGATACCGAAGCGCGTTATTCCACCCCCTACCTACCCGATTCCAACGATAACAATCAACAAAATAACACGAAATTAGATCGACAGAACCCAGCTAACACAGATATTCCGGGAAAGCCGAATAAAGTGTTTACAGGACTTCGCCCCTTTAGGTCTGGATTCGCCAATTCACCAACCCCCAAACAACCCCCTTAAATAAAAAAGGCACCCCCTAAAAGATGCCTCTTGTACACTAATAAACTAAAAACTTGATCTATAGAATTCTTATTGCCTATTCCGGCTGCATTATTTTACATAAGCATCGGAATGCACTTTGGATACAGCCCTTCCAGACGGATCGTTCATGTTTTTAAAGGCCTCGTCCCATTCCAGTGCAATTCTGGTACTACATGCTACCGAAGGTTCCTGGGGAACACATAATGCAGCAGCATCGGATGGAAAATGCTCTTCAAAAATGGAGCGGTAATAAAACTCTTCCTTGGAGGTAGGTGTCTGCAGTGGGAATCTGTATTTGGCATTGGCCAATTGATCATCCGTAACTTCGTTCTTAACAACCTCCTTTAAGGTATCTATCCAGCTATAACCAACTCCATCCGAAAATTGTTCCTTTTGTCTCCAGGCAACACTTTCTGGCAACATATCCTCAAAAGCCTTACGAACCACCCATTTCTCCATACGCTCACCGTTGATCATCTTATCCTGAGGATTGATTCTCATAGCCACGTCCATAAATTCCTTATCCAAAAATGGCACTCGCCCTTCTATACCCCAAGCTGCCAAAGATTTGTTGGCCCTTAGACAATCGTACATATGTAGCTTGTCCAATTTACGGACCGTTTCCTCATGGAATTCCTTAGCATTTGGCGCTTTATGGAAGTACAAATAACCTCCAAATAATTCGTCTGCTCCTTCTCCTGATAAAACCATTTTAATACCCATGGATTTTATCACTCTGGCCATAAGATACATTGGAGTGGATGCCCTAATTGTTGTTATATCATAGGTTTCCAGGTTATAAACGACATCTTTTATAGCATCCAATCCTTCTTGAATTGTAAATTTTATCTCATGGTGCACCGTACCGATATGTTCCGCCACCTTTTGTGCCGCTGCCAAATCGGGAGATCCTTCCAAACCAACCGAAAAGGAATGTAATTGTGGCCACCAAGCATCGGTAGTATCGTCCGATTCAATTCTTTTCTGGGCGTATTTCTTTGCAATAGCCGAGGTTACCGAAGAATCCAATCCCCCTGAGAGCAGAACACCATAAGGAACATCGGACATTAATTGTCTATGCACCGCAGCCTCTAAAGCCTCTTTAATGGCCTGTATGCTAGTCTCATTATCCTTTACCGCATCATATTCCATCCAATCACGGGAATACCATCTCTTAAATTCCCCATCCTTACTATGCAGGTAATGCCCCGGAGGAAACAACTGTATTTTGGTACAAGTTCCTTCCAACGCCTTTAATTCGGAAGCCACATAAAAAGTACCATTAACATCCCAACCTATATATAAGGGAATGATTCCCATATGATCTCTAGCAATAAAGTACTCATCTTTTTCAGCATCATAGATAGCAAAACCAAAGATACCATTCATTTCATCCAAGAAGTCGACCCCTTTTTTTTGATACAAGGCCAAGATCACTTCACAATCCGACTCTGTCTGAAAATTATAGGTTCCTGCAAACTGCTTACGCAACTCCCTATGGTTATAAATTTCACCATTAGCGGCCAAAACCAATTTCTTATCCGGACTGAATAAAGGTTGTTTCCCTGATGCCGGATCCACAATAGACAAACGTTCATGCGCTAAAATAGCCTTATCGTTAGCATATATCCCACTCCAGTCAGGTCCCCTATGTCTAATTTTCTTAGACATCTCCAATAATTGAGGCCTTAAAACCTCTGTACTCTCCTTTACATCAAATGCACATACAATTCCACACATACAATAATATTTATGTCAATTTTAAAGCAAATATCCAGTTAATATATATATTATAAAATACAAAACCCATAATTAGTTATAATTTAAAACTATTAATGATCAAATACCACTATATTGTCATAATATAAATGAATTCACTTACACCAACCCTCTATTTTGTAAGGTGTCCAAAATTTACCGACTTTTAATTCAAATTAATAGGAATACTACTTAAATTTGACAATCACTAAAACAAAAGAAAATGAAAAATTTATTTACGATTACACTTATGGTTATTGCTTTGGCCTTTAGTTCTGAGGCTATGGCACAGAAATTCAGCGGATTGGACAAGAGTCCAGCGGACATTGCCTCCTATCCTACTGATTATAAAGTTTCAGAAAAATTGGTTCGGGTAACTTATAGTCGCCCACAATTAAAAGGACGTTCAATTTCTGAACTTGCCCCAGCTGGAAAGGTTTGGAGAACTGGAGCCAACGAAGCCCCTGAAATTATTTTTTATAAGGATGCTACTGTAGGTGGTAAATCTGTTGCCGCTGGTACTTATTCCCTATTCACTATCCCAGGTGATAAGGAGTGGACCGTAATTTTGAACAAAAATTTAAATCAATGGGGTGCCTATTCCTATCAGGAAGATGCGGACGTAGTACGTGTACCCGCCAGTGTGAGCAACGCATCCGAATCATTGGACGCCTTTTCCATTGCTTATAAAGATGTTGATAATGGTACCCATATGGTTTTAGGATGGGGAAATACTAGAGTTTCCTTGCCAATTACCTTTTAAGGGAAATATTTTTTAAAAGAAAAAAACCGAAGTTAAGAACTTCGGTTTTTTTTTATGACTTAAGGGAATCTAAGCCTCCCCAAAAAAGGTTAAATATCCAAATCCTATTCAGGATCCAAACGCCTTTCTCCTGTTAATTGGAAAATACCGTCCTCAGAACTTGCCTTTCCACTTATTTTATCTCCGTCCGTGGTGATACTCACGGATACTAATTGGCCCTCCAAATTAAGCACAAATGTCAAAGTATTCTCTTCTACCTTAACATCCTGTGCCTTGCGTTCCCCACCTCTTAAAGCAACAATAACCGTAAGTATACCTTCCTTTTTAGAGATAAACAATATCCCCCTAGCATACTCGTAAGGCACATTTTCAGCAGAATACTTCCAATTGCCCAGAAAATTTTCCTCGCCAAAAAGTGTGGGACTTTTATTTACCTCAATAGCCAATTGATTTACATTTTGAGAAGCAAAGGAAGAATGCCCCAATAACATGATGCATACTACCAATCCAAACTTCACAATACCTTTAAAATTTTTCATCTCTTTATTTTTTTGAATCAAAATTGTTTTATACACAATAAAATTTATAATAAAACTGGGCAACTGGCATGCCCATAATATTTTTACTACTTTATTCCTTTGGTGGGCACAACACCATAAGAACTCCGTTTAGGCAATTTTTATTGTTTAAATTGCCATCAAAATAAGATTGCTATCACCCGGAACCCATGAGTAAAAATCACCTTCCCAGTGAACTCCCAACCCAAATTCAACTCCTTCAGGCGGAGATTAACCGCCTGCAAATGGAAATCAATGAAATAATACATAAAACATCCGTTTTTGAAAACCTTCTTCGTGCCGAAATCGAAGATGAATTAATTGAGGAACAAGAACTTTCACTGCTCTATAAGCAACAGAAAAAAGCAAAAAAGGCCAAACGTTTGGCACAAAAACAGCGCGGAAAAAACTATGACCAAACAGGAATCCTTACCTCCAACCAATCGAAACCGATTCCAGAAAAAAATTCAAGGGAACAACAGTTAAGGAAACAATTGTACCGAGAGGCCATGTTATATGTACATCCCGATAAATTTTCTATGCAAACCGATAAATTGGATTTGGCTACGGAGATTACAACCCAGCTCATAGAAATATACCGATCCGGGGATTTGGCCGCTCTAAAAGCCTATCACGCGCACATTTTTAGTGGCAACACCTTGATAATGCCTCCCCAAATACAAGAACCCTCAAAAGGTCCCGAACTTGCGTACTTAAAGATGGAACTTAAAAAACTGCAGGAGGAATTGGCTGAGACCAAAAACAGGCATACCTACAAAGTATTGACGGAGTACAAAAACCCAATGAGCTTTGTGGACGAACTGAAGGCTTACTACAAAGACCGACTCATGAAACTCCGAAAGAGGACAAGATCGAAATAATAATCCAAAATGGATTGGCTATTCACCATAAAAGCCCTGAAAAACCCAATGTTTAAAACTTTGCTACCATCGCTTTAACACAGCAAAGGGATAAGTTTTGGGCCCTGGGGCTGTTGTTCCTTAAAAATAGGTATTTCATGGTTGAACGAAGTATTAAACAGCTTCTTTATAGCGTCTATAAAAAACATTCGTCCAATGCCCCAATAAAATGCGCTGGGTATCCCCCTTTTTTATAGTTTTGCAGACTTAAATTTGAGATATGATATCTGTAGATGCAATAGCGGTGGAGTTTAGTGGTGACACCTTATTTAGTGATGTTTCCTTTGTTATCAATGAAAACGATAAGATTGCCCTTATGGGAAAAAACGGGGCTGGAAAATCCACCATGATGAAGATAATTGCAGGGGAGCAAAAAGCTACCCGTGGTCATATTCGTTATCCAAAGGACGCCGTAATTGCCTATTTGCCCCAGCATTTACTAACAGATGACAGCTGTACCGTTTTCGAGGAAGCCTCCAAAGCCTTTAAGGAAATCTTTAGCATGCGCGATGAAATTGAACGCCTGAACAAGGAATTGGAAACCCGGACCGATTATGAATCGGACGCCTATATGAATATCATTGAAAAAGTATCGGACCTAGGCGAGAAATTCTATGCGCTAGAGGAAATAAACTATGAGGCAGAGGTTGAAAAAGCGCTGAGGGGACTAGGGTTTAAACGTGAAGATTTTCATCGCCTTACCAGTGAATTCAGTGGTGGGTGGCGAATGAGAATAGAACTTGCCAAGATATTATTGCAAAAGCCGGACCTGATCCTTTTGGATGAGCCTACCAACCATGTAGATATCGAATCTGTAATTTGGCTGGAGGATTTCCTTTTGAACAAAGCAAAGGCGGTCGTTGTAATTTCCCATGATAAAACCTTTATTGACAATATTACCAACAGAACCATAGAAGTAACCATGGGCAGGATCTATGATTACAAGGCCAACTACACCCACTACCTTCAATTGAGGGAAGACAGACGAAGCCATCAAATAAAGGCTTATCAGGAACAGCAAAAGTTTATTGCGGACAACCAGGCCTTTATTGATCGATTTAAAGGCACCTATTCCAAAACCAACCAGGTTACCTCCAGGGAAAGAATGTTGGAAAAATTACAGATCATAGAAATCGATGAAGTGGATACAACAGCCTTGAAGTTAAGGTTTCCTCCTTCCATACGTTCGGGCGACTATCCGGTTACAGCCGAAGGACTTTCCAAAAGTTATGGCGACCATGTGGTTTTCAAAGATGCCAATCTCTCTATTTCGCGTGGCGAAAAGGTTTCTTTTGTAGGGAGAAACGGCGAAGGAAAATCTACTATGATCAAGGCCATTTTGGGTGAAATTGAAGTAGAGGGAAAATGCAGTTTGGGACACAATGTAAAAGTTGGTTATTTTGCCCAAAACCAAGCCTCCTTGTTAGACCCTGAACTTACCATCTTCCAGACCGTGGATGAAGTAGCAGAAGGAGACGTACGTACACAGATCAAAAATATCCTAGGCAGGTTTATGTTTAGCGGTGATGACCTGGAAAAAAAGGTAAGTGTACTTTCTGGAGGGGAAAAAACCAGATTGGCCATGGTTAAATTGCTATTGGAACCGGTAAATCTTTTGATCTTGGATGAGCCTACCAACCATTTGGACCTAAAATCCAAGGACGTGCTTAAAGAAGCACTACTTGCCTTTGATGGCACACTTATATTGGTCTCCCACGACCGGGATTTTCTACAAGGACTTTCTCAAAAGGTGTTCGAATTCAAGAACAAACGCGTCATAGAACATTTCGAGACCATAGATGCCTTCTTGGTACGCAACAGAATAGAGAACCTTAAAGAAATAGATTTAAAGGCGTAATTCCCAAAATATCAATAGCGAATTGACACCCCAATCAAAGTCAACAAGAACTATAACCTAACTTTAGGATCTAAAAAAATTATCAAAAAACAATAGTTGGTATTGAACGGCATTAGCCCAATAATCCCAATTATGGCTTCCAGGTCGCTCTATATAATCATGGGGAATATTTCTTTCCATCAATTTTTGGTGCATTCTGTTATTGGCATCATAAAAGAAATCATTAACTCCACAATCAAAAATGAGCTTTAGGTTGTCTTTTTTCAACAAATACACCATATTGATTACCGTATTATCTTCCCAATTGTCCCGATTTACGGCATAATCGCCCAAGCGTAGGGAGAGGTCCCAATTTTCAGGAAAAGGACGTATATCCAGTCCCCCGCTCATACTTCCGGCAGCTCCCCAAACCTCCTGATTTTTAAAGGCTAGGTAAAATGCCCCATGACCCCCCATACTTAAGCCCGTAATTGCCCTAGATTTTCTATTGGCCAGAGTATTGTATTTCTTATCCACGGCCTGAACAAGTTCTTCGGAAACATAGGTCTCATATCGCATGGATGGATCTACAGGACTATCAAAGTACCAACTGGTCTTACTTCCATCAGGACAGACTATAATCATGTTATATGTGTCCGCATACCCTTTAATGGCCCCTACCTTGGTTACCCAATCCGTATGGTCGCCTCCTGCTCCGTGTAACAGATAAAGCACCGGATAACCTTGCTTTTGCTCAGTATAGCTATCAGGCAAAATTACCAGATTGGCTATGGATTTATTCATTGATCTACTCTTGACGTTCAAGGTATCTATCTGGGATGCAAATGCACTTAGTACGGCACCAATAACAAACAGTGTAGTCAAAAATAGTCTCACTTTCATACAATTATCTTTTAATTATTTTACTTATAAATAGTTTGTTGATATCCGCCGGTTATGAAGGAAAAACATATCTAGTTATCCCAAAGAATGTTCCAGCATACGGCATTTTCAAAACTAAGTAAAAAAGTCAAAACACTCTTCTTTAACCGTACAAAATGAATCCGTGGAGGAATTAATAGATTTTTCCACCACAAAAGACCTGGAATACCCTAATTAAGTATAAAGTATGAGATTATGCGATAACCTTATGCCCTTCCGGAAAGGGACGGTAGGCATAATATTGAAGTACTTCCTCTATGGCAGCCTTCATGGCCTTGTTGATAGGTAGAATACTGTTGCCCATCCTAAAATCTATTTGATTGAGGTTCATATAGTAGTCCGTAAAAATAGGCACGTATAGTCCATTCTTCATAGCTGCTTGGGCATACTCGTAACGTTCGGCCTGATTCTCCTTAATGATCTTGCAGGTGGCCAAACGGAGTTGTCCCAGTTTATCCCTGCTTGCCCCATATCCAAACAGTCGGCATATTAATCCACGATACTTGTAATCGCCACAGCTTCCGCTATTACTATCAAGCACAGAAAGTGGCCTGTACAAATAGCACAGAGAACTGCTATTTACCCTTAATTCCTCTAAGGTAGTTTCTGCCTTCCCATTTAAAAAGAGATGGAAAGCCCATGGCAAAAATTCCAAAGGGGAAGCATCTATGTCCGGATGGGTGCAACATTTACCGCAACCTGCTTTACAGCCCAGACCCGATTCGGATTGAAAAGTAGCTATCTCCCGATCCAAAACGGCGAATAACGCCTCAACTGCTTTTACCCTACTTTCCATGGACATAAATATTTTGCGCGAATGTACGCCAATAAAGGTATTGTGCAACAATTATTTAAGGTAACTCTTCGGGAAAATTCCGACCAAAAAAATACATCCCCTTCCTTGAAAATGAGTGATAAAAATATCCGTTAGCTTCCTAATCCACCTTTTCCATTTCCATCCAAAACGGAAATATATTTTTGTTGTCCACTGCATAAAAAGGTAAAAGCTTGCCCGTCATTTTTGGAAAATAAACCTTCTCCATCTGAATTATATCGGTATTCCCATCTTTGTTTTCCATTTGTCTTACCAGGGTATTGGCTTCCAAAACCATTTTACCATTGGCTGCTACAGGCTTTACAAACTTAAATGTAATATCATAATAGCCCTCTTCAATATCAGTTTCCCAATGACCATAAATTTCCTCTTGATTCCAAATACCGCGTTCCCCACCAGCATCATTCCTATTTAAAATGACAGGGTTTTCGTTTGGGGTACCGACCAAAATTTTTGGAGGGTTCACAAGATTTTCAGAAATGATCAACTCATTATATATTTTATCCAATTCCTTTTTAAGGTCTATGGCCAATGCTTTATTCTCCTTTAACACATTGTACTGTTCATATGGATCCTTGGTAAGCTGAAACAATTCGAACTCTTCAATAGTGGCGTTATAGTCCGTTTTTCCCACTAGTTTATACCCAGCTTTTTGAATGGCCATATTATTGTACAACTCGGGATAACGCCGGGACCAATAAAAAAACAAGGAACGATCGGCCCACTCTACTTGCTGGCCCTTTATTAAAGGAACCAAGCTTTTACCATCTATTACCCTGTCCTTGGGCATTTCCACATTACAAATTGCGGATAAGGTAGGCAAAACATCCAAATGCGCAGTCATAGTTTCCACATCTATATTGCCTTTGGAAAGAGCTGGATATTTCAAATAAAACGGCACTCGGACACCCCCATTGTAAACATCTCCCTTAAGTCCCCTCATACCACCCACATATCTGGTTTGTTGGGGACCATTGTCTGTCATGAAAATTACAAGCGTGTTTTCCGTGAGCTTCAAGTCTTTCAATTTTTTGAAGAGTTTCCCTAGATTGTCATCAATATTGTTGACCATGGCGTATACCTTTCTAGCATCTTCCTTGTCCTTCTCGCTCATTTCGGGAAAAGGCTTACCGTCCTTACCAAAACCAGAAGAGGGGTCTATGTCCTTGTATTTTTGATAATAGGAATCAGGAACTTGCAAAGGGGTATGAGGTGCATTAAATGCCAAATAACAGAAAAAAGGGGACTCCTTATTTTTATCAATAAAATTGATGGCTTGATCGGTAAAAATATCCGAACAATACCCGTCATAAGGCTCTTGCTGGTTATTATGCCATAGTACAGGGTCAAAATAACTTCTATCCCCTTTAAAATAAGTGGTAATATCTCCAACCTGACCCATACCCCCAGAAAGATGAATTACGGATTCATCAAAACCTTGATCACTTGGCCTACTCGGAAAGTTATCGCCTAAATGCCATTTACCAAAAGCCCCGGTACTATAATCGGCCTGTTTCAACATTTCAGCAATGGTTACTTCGTTGGAAGCCATAATGGCTCCCCCATTGTAGGTGTCCCGCATTCCTGTACGCAAGGAATATCGTCCTGTCATTAAACTGGATCTGGTGGGAGCACAAACAGGAGAAACGTAAAAATTATTGAACCTAACACTTTCACTTGCCATGGCATCAATAACCGGTGTCTGCACATGGGGGTTCCCCGTAATCCCCAAATCTCCGTAGCCTTGGTCATCCGTAATGATCAAGATTACGTTGGGATGTTGTTTGGATTGACCCTTTGCACCAACGGTTAGACTTAAAATTAGGAAAAGAATAATACGATGTGTATACTTTAAAATCATAAGAAATAGTTTCAAGTTTTGTTGATTCTTTTTTAAGTCAAACTGAATAGGAGTACAAATTACTTAATTTCGCATTACCACTAAAAGTCTTTACTAGAATCTTAATAAACATTATTCCATTATCTAAGGGCTAACAATCCATTCCTTTTTCAGGGCAATTAAATTAGTGACCAGCAAACCTGTTTTTTGGACACGGTTACCGGTACAATGCCCTAAAATCAGATTTTCGGGATCTAGGAAGTACAATGCCATAGGAACAAGGGGGGTTCACGATATTAAAAAAACTCAGTTTGCACTTCCGGGATGGAGCAAAACCCACTAGAAGTACAACAGTTTTATTGCTTAGTTACCACTGCTCAAGAATGTTATAGTTTAATTGTTTTAAGTTTTATTTGCCCTCCAAGCCTCAAATTCTTCAGCAATTTTTTTATCCACTAAAGGGTATAGTCCAACAATTGATCGTCCATTTTGTACATTTTCCATCACGAATTCCTCGAATAGGGTCATTTGCAAACATTCGTCGGCCACCTCATCGGAAATAGCGGCAGGGATTACCATAACCCCATCATCGTCCCCTACCAAAATATCTCCTGGAAAGACAGCCACATCACCACATCCAATGGGTTCGTTAATGGCAATGGCCTGGTGCAAGGTAAGATTGGTGGGTGCCGATGGTCTATTGTGATAAGAGGGAATATTCAACTCGGCAATTTCAGCGGAATCCCGGAAACCGCCATCTGTTACAATTCCCGAGACCCCTCTTACCATCAATCGGGTGACCAATATGGAACCCGCGGAAGCAGCTCGGGCATCCTTTCTGCTATCAATAACCAAAATAGCGCCTTTGGGACACTCTTCAACCGCTACCCGTTGTAGATGTTTAGGGTCCTTGAACACTTCAATAGTATTTAAATCTTCACGGGCCGGTATATAACGCAAGGTATAGGCCTCCCCTACCATAGTAGGCTTACCCAATTTTAAAGGTTTAATGTCCTGAATAAATTGTTTTTTCAATCCTTTTTTAAAAAGACAGGTAGCAATAGTGGCGGTACTGACTTTTCTTAATTTCTCTTTTGTAGAATTTGTTGTGTAGTCCATATTGTTATGCTCTGGTTATCCCTATTTATTCCGCTCTTTGCCAAGCTTCCTGAAGGAAGGTCAAATCCTTTTTCATTTGTGCAAAGACTTCTTTTTTATCTATGGTGATTTCAGTCGCGCCGTGTTCAGCACCTCCCAACCCGTACTCCAAGTGCAGGGAAACAGGCACGTTTATTTTATATTTTTTGAGCAATGAAAAGTAGCGATCAAAATCTACCATCCCCTCCCCCAACGGAGTATTGATGGGCTTCCATTGTCCATTGACGGTTCCCCATTTAAAATCTTTAATGACTATGGTTTTAATAAAAGGTCTAATAAGTCGCAACCCGAGTTCCCAACTGCTGCCCCCTTCCACAACGGCGTGTCTTATATCATATTGGCAACCAATATTTGCATTTTTGGTAGCCTGAAGAATAGGCGGCAAATCCCATATGGGCGCCCCTACGTGATTACCTGCATGATTTTGATAACAGCCGATAAGACCCAGCTGTTTATTTAGAACTTCCAAATTCTTCAATTGTTCGCCATAGATAGTCTGACTTTCAGAAATCTCCCTGTTCTCAGGATAGCTTAGCCAAGCAGTACGATAATGGGAAAATCCACTTTTGCTGGCTGTTTCCAACACGGATCTATGTTCCTTGTTATTAACATCAATAACGTTGGTGGTCATCAGTCTAGGGTTTAGACCATATTTTTTCATGGCCTCGACCGCCTTAGGCAAATCCTCCGATACACGATCTGGCAATACGTGCCCCTCTGGCCTTACCGTCAAATCCAATCCGTCAAAACCCATTTCCGCCGCCGCCTCGGACATATCCTTATAGTTAAGGAACTGAAGATGTTTGGAAAATAAATGCACTTCCAGATTCCCGCTCGATTTGGAAATAGGATTAAAAATGGATTCATCAAATCCCATCAATGGTAAGGCAGCACCAGCCATTGCGGCAAGTTTAACAAAATCTCTTCTTTCATAAATTGTCCTTTTCTTCATTTTATAGGTTGCTTTATAGATTATTACACAGTTTTTATGTTAAATATTTGTTAGTCCAACAAATATACGTATTTTTGGTTAACCAATCTGGTTAACCAATTAATAATTATAAGTGCTACATAAAATTCATTAATTATGACAAGACTAGTAACATTATTTTGCTTTTTGTTTATTATCGGCGCTTGTGGGGAAAAGACCAATCTTAATACCAAAACCGTAGGCACTCCTGAAGAATTGGAAGAAGCCATAAAAAATGTACAGGCTGGGGATAACATTGTTATGGCCAATGGTATATGGAAAGATGTCCAAATCAAATTTATAGGTGAAGGCACAGAAGACAAGCCAATTACAATTAAAGCTGAAACACCTGGAAAAGTTTTTATTGAAGGGGTATCCGATTTAAAATTAGGAGGGAAGTACTTAGTGGTCGATGGTCTGCACTTTAGAAATGGTCATTCCCCGAGCGAAGCAGTATTGGAATTTAGGGTGGACGAAAATATGATAGGCAATCACTGCACCGTTACCAATTGCGTTATTGAGGATTTTAATAAAATGCATCGTGATGATACGGATCTTTGGGTTCAATTTTGGGGAAGACACAATACCCTGAGCAACAGTTATATTGCCGGAAAAACAAATCGTGGCCCAACTATTAGGGTGGATCTGGAAGGCAATGAGAGCATAAAGAATTACCATCAGATCATTAACAACCATTTTGGGCCTAGACCTCCAAAAGGGGGTGCAAGTGGCGAGACTATTCAAATTGGCAATAGCTATTCATCAATGTCCCCAAGTTATACAAAGGTTGCAAATAATTTATTTGAAGAGTGCAATGGCGAAGTTGAAATTATTTCCAGTAAAACCAACTTCAATGAGTTCAGAAATAATGTATTCTACAAAAGCGAAGGTTCTTTGGTAACAAGACACGGTAATTATTGCACTATTGATGGCAATTACTTTATTGGCGATGGTAAAAACGAAAACATAGGAGGTATCAGAATAATCAATACTGGGCATTGGGTAACCAACAATTACTTCTACAATATAAAAGGGAAGAATTTTAGAAGTGCCCTGGCCGTGATGAACGGAATTCCAAAATCACCCCTAAACAGATACAATCAGGTTACAGATGTAGTGGTCGCTTATAATACCTACATAAATTGCGATTCCCCCTGGCAATTCGGAGTTGGTCAAAATTTAAGTCAGGAAGATGTTTTGCCTTCTTCTGAAATTCGTTCAGCCAGACCCATAAGGACAATAATTGCCAACAACGTAATTTATAATGAAAAAGGTGATGCTTCACCGGTTGTGGAACACGATAAGGCCGATGGAGTGACCTTTAGAAGCAACGCCATCAATAATCAAGGTGTAGATTTTAAATCCTATGAAGGATTGGAGCCCGTTAATTTTAATATTAAAGAAATCGGTGAAAATATTTTTATCCCTTCATCCAAAATAGATATTGAACCTTACCATGGGTTCGAATTTGAAAAAATTTCGAAAGATTTAGTTGGAAATTCCAGGGCCAAAAACAATTCTATTGGAGCCTTCACGAATACGGATTTTAAAGACCCAAAAATTTTGGACCGGTCCAAATATGGTCCAAGTTGGTATTCAGCTACAGCAGAAGCTCCTCAACCTAAAATGCTAGTTGTTGCAAAAACAGAAAATCTACAAACAAAAATAAATGAAGCGGATAATGGGGATATAATTTCACTGGAAGCGGGAAATTATGATATCCCGAAATCCTTGATAATCAATAAAAAGCTGACCATTCAATCTTTGGATAAGTCAAAAGTTGTCCTAAATTATTCAGGAGCAGAAAATTCACCATTATTCCAACTTCAACCTAAAGGCTTTTTAAATCTGAAAAATGTAACATTAAAAGGAAATAATGCCCAACATGCATTTGCCAGTTTAAAAGAAAATATGTTTACACATTTTGGGTTAACGGTTGCCGATTGTGATATCAATGATTTTAATTATGTCTTAAAGGTCTATAAAGAGTCCTTTGCAGAACGTATCACCTTTGAAAACACTTCAATTTTAAACTGCGAAAATGGTTTGGAACTATCAGAAGAAACTAATGATCTAGGAGATTATAACACTGAATACCTAACTATAAATAATTGCCGGTTCTCCAATGTAAAAAGCAATGTGATCGACTACTATCGTGGAGGTTATGACGAATCTACCATTGGTGGGAATCTGTTGGTCACCAACAGCACCTTCACAAATTGTGGGGCACAAGAAAAAAGTGGAATTCTGATCAACTCCCATGGCATTGTTAATGTCGATATTTCCAAAAACACCTTTAAAAACAATCCGGTAAAACTGGTAGCCTTACTTTGGGGAGCGAAAAACAATACCTATTCGGACAATGAGATAAGCAATTCAGGGGAAATCCGTGTTGAAGAGAATTTAGAAATGAAATTACTGTACTAAACCAATCCCCCTTTCATTAAGCCACTTTGCAAGGATTACATCCAATGTTTCTAATTAAAAAGAAATAAACAAAAATTAAAACCTATTAAAATGGCCGCCATAATTGCAAAATTATTCGTACCAGCTCATATAGCAGTAATAAATAGCTCTCTTAATACCGCTAAGAGGTCCAATAATCAAGATTCAAAAGCCACAATTTATCCAAGCGATGTAATACCATTGCTTCTAATTTGATTAGATCTTATAAGGTCTATTATTTAGCGGTCTTTTGGAATAAAGAACCTTAATCCCAAATTCTTTTTTGAATACCCCCTATACAATACCCTCTTAGAGCAAAATTCATATTTGCCGAATTAGCAATTTCATAGATAGAATATTATTAATTAAAGATAAAACAGATGGATTTAATGTTAAATATTTGGTGGTTCCACAAATTTGCGTATTTTTGGTAAACCAATCTGGTAAACCAATTTTTACAAAATCACTTTCGCTATGTTTTTTAATGGCTTTCGTTATCGTAGAAGTGCAGGTAAAACCATCTGATAGAAGGTTTCTTTTAGATTGTTGAAGAAATTATCCTTGCCGTTAAAAAAATAGCTTTTTACGGTTTTTATAGAAAACATAACCCATATAATATGAACTTTAAAGTATTCAATTCGGTTTCGGTACATTATTTATTCATGATAAGTACCATTTTGCTATTTATTAGCTGTAAAGAAAACAAAAAACAAGAATCTACAGACAAAACTGACAATGTAGCCTTAGGTCGCAGTGCAAACGACATCATACCATTTTTTCAACATTGGAATTTGATCCTAGGTGATGGCTCTAATGTAGGCCAAGCACTTGACTATGAGAACAAGAATTTCTTTTATACTGCGAGTGATGATCATGGGGATTGGGTCGTATTCAAAACTCCAAATGCAGGAAATACCCATGGTACCTCGAACAATACAAGAACCGAATTGGCCCAATTAAAGAAGTGGTCACCAATGACAGAAGCTACTATGAAAGCTACCCTAAAGGTAATGAACGTGTCAACTACCGGCGATGCCCGCGTTGCTTCAACGTATTCAGTAGTGGTTGGTCAGATTCACAGTGCAGATGGGCATGAAAACGAACCACTTAAAATCTTTTATAAAAAATTTCCTGGGCATGAAAAAGGCTCTGTCTTTTGGCATTACGAAATAAATACTGCAGGTGATGATAATTCCAAAAGATGGGATTATTCATATCCTATATGGGGCTATGACTTTTCTGTTGTCGGTACTGATGAAAACACCTATCCCCCTGAACCGGTTGACGGAATTGCTTTAGGTGAAGAATTCACTTATGAAGTAGTCATTAAGGAAGGTATGATGTATCTAACATTCACGAGTGAAGGCCATGAGACCAAAAAATTCACTAAAAATCTTATTTCCTCTGAATATGCAAATCGTTCAGACATGCCAGAGCAAACCAAGAAATTATTTGTACCCATAGGGCAGGATGGCCTGGAGCGCAAAGAAGCGTATACCGGCGAGGGCCTATTTTTCAAATTGGGCACGTATAACCAAACCAACGGGAAAGACCCTAAAATCAATAAAGTCTGGTGTTCTGGTGCCGAAACCCATGGTGGTGATCTACAAAAACAATATGCAGATGGCAATTACGCCGAGGTTTGGTTTAAATCAGCAGATATCACAATCAGCGATGATGCCATTTCGAATGCAGGTTATTTCGAAGCGAATGATGGCTTAAGTTCGAAAACGGTTTACCCAAATGAGGTAATTCCTTTTATGGATAAATTTAAAATATTGTTGGGTGACGGCACGGAGGTGGAAGATATCACGGAGTTCGAACACAAAGATTTCTTCTACACCGTGATTGACGGTACAAGACGTTGGGTAGTCTACAAAACTCCAAATTCTGGTGTCACTTCAAAAAACTCCAGTAATACAAGAACCGAACTACACGAAAAAAGAGAATGGCTCCCTGAAGATGGTGGTAAACTAACAGGTACCTGCAAGGTAATGCAGGTCTCCATTTCTGGAGATGCCAGAGTTGCTGCCTCTTATTCAACTGTTGTCGGGCAAATTCACAGTGGTGAAGGACATGAAAATGAACCACTAAAAATATTTTACAAGAAGTTTCCTGGTCACACTAAAGGTTCGGTCTTTTGGAATTATGAAATCAATCCAGAAGGTGATGACAATTCCGGAAGGTGGGAATATTCCAATGCTGTTTGGGGGCACGATATGTCTGTCATTGGAAAAGGTAAAAACGACTATCCCGCTGAGCCTAAAAATGGAATTGAATTGGGTGAAGAATTCAGTTATGAAGTAAATGTTTATAAGGGAATCATGTATCTAACCTTCAAAAGTGAAGATCACGAAACTAAAACATTTACCAAAAATCTAATCTCATCTGAATATGTAAAAAAATCGGACTTTCCTGCACAGATGAAGAAATTATTTGTTCCCATAGGTCAAGATGGAACTGAACGTACCACTGCTTATAGTGGAGAGTTGAATTATTTTAAACAAGGGGCGTACAACCAGACCAATGGAAAAAGTCCCGAAACCAATATGGTTTGGTTTGCAGGTGCGGAAACCTATGGAGGTGATATCGCCAAACAATATGAAAATGGCTGTTATACGGAAGTATGGTTTAGGGAAGCAACAGTAGGTCAGGGTACACCACCAAAGTAAATGGAATTGATTTACATAAAGCAGTTGATCGCTATTAAAAAAGAGTAAAGACATATTAAAATCATAAAAAAATGAAACGATTTAGTAAAAAGTACATCACCACAAAAGAAATGGAATGGGAAGAACTTGGAGGAGGAGTATCAAGACAGTTTTTGGGGTACGATAACCAAATCATGATGGTAAAAGTGAAGTTTGAAAAAGGAGCATTAGGTTCCCCACATAAACATTTTCATACACAAGCTACCTATTGTGCTTCAGGTAAATTTGAATTTGAAATTAATGGAGAAAAGAAAATTGTAGAAGCAGGAGATGGAGTTTATATTGAACCTAATCTATTGCATAGTGCAGTTTGTTTGGAAGAAGGGATACTAATTGACACATTTAGTCCTGTAAGAGAAGATTTCTTGAGCGGTGGAGAGGTATCGTATTTTGGAGATAAGAAGTCATAATAAAAAAAACGCCCTTTTCGGGAAGACTTTATGTCATAAACAACACATATGAATTTAAAAGGAAAAATAGCCATTGTTACAGGTGGCACTAGAGATATTGGAAAGGCCATTTCCATTAAATTGGCCAAGGAAGGTGCTAAGGTTGTAGTAAATTACTATAGCAATGAAGCAAATGCCAAAGAAACTCTGAACGCAATTAAATCGGCCGGTGGGGAAGCCATCATTGTCAAGGCGGATGTGACCAAGAAATCCGAAGTAGATAGACTCATAAAGGAAACCATTGGCAATTATGGTGATACTATAGACGTACTGGTAAACAATGCCGGTGGCCTGGTTGCCCGAAAGACAGTAGCTGAGATGGACGAAGCTTTTTTTGACAAGGTGATTAAATTAAATCTTAATTCAACTTTCTTGGTCACCAAGGCAGTTTTGCCCCATATGAAATCTGGGGCCTCCATAGTAAATATAGCCTCCCAGGCCGGTAGGGATGGTGGGGGCGGTGGATCTATAGCCTATGCAACATCAAAAGGAGCTATAATGACCTTTACTAGAGGTCTGGCCAAAGAGGTGGGCCCAAAAAATATTCGGGTAAATGCCCTTTGTCCCGGTATGATTGCCACCACCTTTCACGACACCTTCACCACAGATGAAGTACGGGAGAAAGTAGCAGGAATGACCCCGCTTCGCAGGGAAGGCTCGGCAGAGGAAATTGCAAATGCAGTGGCCTGCCTGGCATCTTCTGAAACTTCCTTTATTACAGGGGCAAACATCGATATTAACGGTGGACTTGCCTTTTCATAGAATAGATCAAATACGAATTTGATAATTTCTACAAGCTCCAATTAGCAGATAGAAAAATTTAACACACAAAAATTGTAATTAAATTTTTAATTAACAATTAAATAACATATATTTGGTAAACCAAACTGGTTAACCAATTTGGTTTACCAGAAAAACTTAAAACAACAAGACCATGTTAAAAGAAAGACACTTAATAATAAACCCTAGAATTTAACAAAAAAAAGGACGGGCGCACACCCATCCTTTTGTAAAAAGATTACTTCATTCTGAAGGGAAGTAATACCAAAACATGCAAATAATACTAATTACATATTTACTGCAAAACTAAGTAATTTCATTGAATATTAGTGCAGCAATGTGTTTTAGTAAGTTGAAGGATTAAATGTGAACAATATCACATTAAAGGTACCCACGGCAAATGAGCCAGAATTTATTACTAACTTAATTAAATCACTAATGAAATTCAAAACCAATTTAATTCTAACAGTAGTATTGTTATTCAATATTGCACTGTTCGCCCAAGATGGACGAATACTGTCCGGAACGGTAACGGATGCTGCCCAGATTCCAGTGCCTGGAGTGAATGTAATTATAGCCAATACTACTACCGGTACGGCAACCGACTTTGATGGAAATTACCAAATTGAGGTAAAAAATGGGGATGTACTACAGTTCTCGTCTTTGGGCTTTGTAAGCCAATCTATACCAATTACAAATCAAGAACAATTGAATATCACCCTGCAAGAAGATGCAAGTCAACTTGATGAGGTTGTGGTAGTTGGATATGGTACTATAAAAAAATCACATCTTACCGGAGCGGTAGCCAAAGTAGGCGGGGATGAGGTTGCTGCTGTTCAAGTGGCCCGTGTGGATGATGCTCTGGCAGGTAAGTTGTCTGGGGTAAGGATTCAAAATCAAAGCGGAGAACCTGGTGCCGATCCAAAGATCCAAATAAGGGCAGCTTCATCTGTTTCAGGTGACTCAGGGCCGTTAATTGTTGTGGATGGCTATCCAATTTCAGGTAATCTAGCAACCGTTAACCCTAACGATATAGAAAGCTTAGAGGTATTAAAAGATGCTGCTTCAGCTGCTATTTATGGTTCTTTGGGTGCAAATGGTGTTATTTTGGTAACCACCAAAAAAGGTAAAGCAGGAAAAGTCAATTTTAATTACAATTCATATACAAGCACTTCAAGCAAGTATGTAAAGGACATTGAAATGCTTAAGACTGCAGGGGAATGGGCCAATGAGTTACAAACTAGTGCTTATGATCTTTCCGAAACCGACCCAGGTTTATTGGCTTACAGACTGGATGCATACGCTAATGCGCCTGATGTAGTAAGTATAGAAGATTGGCTTTTCAAAAATGGTAGTTCAACTAGCCATGATTTCAGCGTGAGCGGAGGGTCTGAAAATATAAAAGCTTTTGCCTCCCTTGGCTATCTGAACACTGAAGGTATTGTAAAAGGGCAAGGTTATGAAAGATATAACGGACGTATGAACCTAGATGCCAACTTGGGTGCCAAATTAAAGGCCGGATTGAGTATGAACGGATATTATGGCAAGCAAGATATTGTTCCTTGGGAAATGAGAGATCTTTTGAGATCATATAGCATAAGTCCTATATACCATACGCAAGCCTCAATAGATTTCGTTCAACAATTGGATCAAAAAAGACAGGCATTATTTAATTCTGGATTTACAGGAAATAACATAGGCAGATCATTTGACCAAGATTATAGAGGTATAGGTCTGGATCCTACAAGTATCTATGATCTGCAACCAGGTGATGTAGTTCACGATTGGCAATACGGTAGAAATCAAAATGGTATTGGAGGAACAGGAGATGCAGGTGTAGCGGCGAAGTTTGATAATTCACAAAGATGGAAAAAGACATATTTTGGGAACGTAAGTTCTTATCTACAATATGAAATCATAGAGGGTTTAAATATTAAAACCGTTTTTGGAGCAGATCTTGAAGATACCCAGACCTACGAATATCACGGAATATTATCGGATGGCCAACAGCGTTCCAATCAAACAGAGTTGGATATATCCAATATAAAAAAATCTACCGTGTTAAGTACAACTACTTTAAATTATGCAAAAGTATTTGCTGATAAGCACGATATTTCTGCGGTGGCGGGAATGGAGTTTGTAAATACCTATTATAAGGGAATTGTCAACAATGGATCGAACGTCCCATTTGGCCTACCTTTAAATTATGACTTTTTTGATCCTGCAGATGTGATTACCAACGAGATAGATGAGACTCAATCAAGAAATGGTTTTTTTGGAAGAATTGCCTACGCGTTTGATGATCGTTATCTATTATCGGCATCCATTAGGAGAGATGGTGATTCACGATTTGGGGCCAATGAAAAATACGCAGTATTCCCAGCACTATCCTTAGGCTGGAATATTCATAATGAATCTTTTTTCGGAAATGCTGATGCGTTTAGCCTATTTAAACTTAGGTTTAGTACCGGGTCTTTAGGAACCGCTTCCTTCTTAGGGTCATACAACTCATTAAGTATTTTAGGTACCTCACCGACCGCTTTCGGGACAGGGTTTCTAATTCCTGAGGATATAGCAAACCCAGATCTAACATGGCAAACCAATAAAGAGACAAACTATGGGGTTGATACAGGGTTTATAAATAACCGAATTAGATTGAGTGTAGATTACTATACGTCCGATGTACAAGATATGTTGATCAATCAAAGTGTTTCTGAAGTTCTTGGAACACCAGCTATAAAACTTAATCGCGGTGATGTGACCAGTTCCGGTTTGGAATTTGAACTTAATACAAAAATAATTACCAATCAAAACTTCTCTTGGAATATCAACGCCAATTTATCAACTGCTAAATCAGAAATTACCAATCTAGGTGAACTGACCGAACTGCCCAGGCAAATTTACGGTGGACCGAGTGGTAGAGGTCCTGAATTTAGAAACTATGTAGGAGGTGAAATTGGTGAAATGTGGGGTTATGAAGTAACTGGTGAGGTTGAAACGATACATATGTCAGATCCCTCCAGAGGCGTTGGATTTGGTGCCGGAGAATGGTATGTTGTAGACCAAAACGGTGACGGAGAAATTACCTATGAAGGAGATTATGTAAAGTTAGGATCCGCAACACCGGATTTCTATTGGGGACTTTCTAGTTCCATGAGCATAAAGAATTTTGATTTTTCGTTCCAATTCCAAGGATCTCAAGGAGCAGAACTTTACAATATAGACCCCATTTACTGGAAATCACAATTTGGAGGTAGATTAAAGTCCAGTTTTGATGCCAATAATGACGGTATTGCCGATGCCAGTGGCAAGTTTTATCAAGAGACTAGAAATGCACATGGTTCTGGGATTCAAGATGCTTCCTTTACCGCTCTAAGAAACATAACCTTAGGGTATACTCTTGATCCTGACCTAACGGATAAAATTGGCATAGGTTCTATGAGGGTATATGTTGCAGCTACCAATTTGTTGTATATAATGGCAGATAATTATACCTCATTTAACCCTGAAGGTGTAGAGATCGAAAATGATGGTTATGCGGGTCCAACCACCTACGGATACCAAGAAGGTGCAAGCCCTATTGTGAGAAGTTTTACTTTGGGTGTAAATGTTAATTTTTAATAAAGAAATCATGAAAAAAATGAAATCTATATATTTAGTAATAGTTTCCTTGTTGTTGATAACATCATGTGATAACGATTTGGATCAAACACCACCTTTATTACTTGAATCCAGTGGTTTGGAGGAATTTGGACCCGTTTTGAATGCGGCGTATTACTATCAGACCGGTGGTTCAACACCAATGGGTGTGATGGGCGACTTTAGGGCCGACAATATGTTGATGTTAGAAAGCCCATATACGGCATTTGACACCTACAATGCAGATTTAGGAGGTTTAGATTTGGTGGAACAATTTTTTAGACCATTCTATAGCAATATGTACAAGGCAATCTTAAGTGCCAATAATGTCATTGAAAATTCAACCAAGCCTAAGGAGATAGCTGAGGCTAAATTCTTAAGAGCTCTGTCCTACTTTAAATTGGTGATGGTTTTTGGTGATGTCACCGTGAATTTATCCCCTACACCCAGCCCTTCCGATTTGTCCATTTTAACAAGACAACCGGCTGCCGACGTGTACAATAACGTGATTATCCCAGACTTCCAAGCCGCAATAGCTGGTTTGGACAATTCTGGATTGGCAAGTGGGCGCGCATCCAAAATCGCAGCTCAGGGTTTTCTTGGAAAAGTATATATGTACAGAGGTAATTTTCCGGAAGCTGCAACAACGCTTGGAACTGTTATAAGCGGTGCTGCTGCCGCAGGGATAAGTCTGGAAAACGACTTTGCCAACGTTGTAGTCGACGGTAATTCGGAAATCATATTTGCAACCCAATTATCAACTTCAATTCCAAACGCCTATGGCTCAGCCACCACATTTGTAGGATGGTTTACCGGGGCAGATACAAAAGCCCTTACGCCTTTAGACCCACGCTTAATTGCCGCTTTTGACGACAGTAGCGCTGGTGGTGGAGGTACGGATTTAAGAAAGGCGCTTACTATTGATACGGATAATATGAATGGCAGTAAGAAATATACTGGAGCTTTGGAACAGGACTATATAGAATTGAGGTTATCCGATGTTATTCTAATGTACGCAGAAGCACTGAATGAAAATAGCGCTCCTGCATCAACTGTACTTCCATTATTGGATCCTATAAGAACAAGAGCGGGTTTAAATAGTTTAACTGGAACAGTAAGCTCACAAGCTGACGTTAGACAGGCAATTGCTGACGAAAGAAGAGTGGAGTTGGCCCTAGAAGGCCACAGATGGTTCGATTTGGTAAGGACAGGTAGAGTAGATGCGGAAATGGGAGCAACGATTAGCAGTGATTACTATGTGTTTCCTATACCAAACTCAGAAATTCTTGCTAGCGATGGAGTTATTACCCAAAATGATGGTTATTAAAAAGCAGCTAATTATCTTCAGACTAGGGACAACAAAGTATTTGCCAGCTTGTGGTTTTAAAGTCGGAAGTGGAGCCATAAAAGTAAAGGTATATAAACAAGTGGGACCCCACCCATAAAGGATTGGCAGTTTTAGTTAGTTATTGTTTTAAAATTTACTGGCTTGTTGTCAGGCCAGTAAATTTTTATTATCGCAAAGTTAATGTAACAAGGCCGGAATTATAATTAAGTAATATTTTTCTCGATTGCCTTTTATACCTAAATTTGACACGCCAAACTGGTTAACCAATTTACGACATAACAAGATTAGCATGAAAATAGAAATTCTCCCAAAAAACGAAAACGACGCCATTCAAAAAGAGATTATATCCAAGATCAGGGATTATATAAATTACAAGAACCTGGAGCCAGGGGACAAATTACCTTCGGAAAGAAAGCTATCCGAAAATTTTGAAGTAAGCAGAAGCAACGTAAGGGAGGCTATTCAGACCTTGGAGTTCTATGGTCTGTTAAAATCAAAGCCGCAGAGCGGTACGTTTGTTGCCGATATTGGTTCCGTGGCATTGAATGGCATGATAACGGATATTTTAAGGCTAGAAAAGCCAGATTTCAAATCCTTGGTGGAGACAAGAATACTGTTGGAGCTAAAAACTGTTAGATTGGCAGCTTTGAGAAGATCCAAAGAAGAATTGATAGAAATAGAGGAGGCTTTGGAGGCCTATTCGGCAAAAGTAATGAATGGGGAAGATGCCGTACAGGAAGATTTATTGTTCCATTTGGCCATTGCCAAGGCAAGCGGTAACAGTACGATAAATACATTTATGCTGACTATTACACCAGAGATCATTACCAACTTTACCAAATATCATGTATGCGACAAGAATATCGCTTTTATTGGAATTCAAGAGCATAGGGATATTTATGAAGCTATAAAGAACCAAGACCCCCAATTGGCCAAGGAAAAAATGAAAGTACATTTTAAAATGCTATATCAATATTGTTACAATATTAAAGATTAATAAAAATCACCAAGTGATAAAAACGCACACTTTTATCGCTTTATAAAAAAATAATCTGAAGGGAAATAATACTTGAAATAATACTATGGAATTGAGTAATATTTAAATACTCCTAAAATTTTCAGCTATAATTCAAGTATTAAAAAAGCACGGATAATTCATCCGCTTACCCTCTATTGCCTAAAATGACATAGCAACAGAAATACAAACCAAAGCAAAATACTATGAAAATTAAAGGATTACGTTGGTTCATTATCGGTCTTATCTTTTTAGCAACTGTTATTAATTATATAGACAGAAGTGCTTTGTCCATAATGTGGGGCAATGAGAATGTTGAAGGCTCCATATCCCATTCTTTGGGCCTAACCAAAGATCACTATAGCTATATCCTAAATATTTTCATGGTAGCTTATGCCTTGGGACAATTATTCTCGGGCAAACTATTCGATAAAGTAGGTACCAGGATTGGATATGTAATCAGCATTGGTATTTGGAGTTTATCCACCTTATTGCACTCTACAGTAAGAGGGTTTTTATCACTTGCATTTTTCAGAACAACATTAGGATTATCAGAAGCAGGAAACTGGCCAGGTGCCGTAAAAAGCAATGCGGAATGGTTTCCAATAAAAGAACGTGCCATAGCGCAGGGGTTGTTCAATGCCGGTGCCTCCATTGGGTCGGTTATAGCACCACCCCTAATAGCAGTCCTTTTTGTGGCCTATGGTTGGGAAGTTACGTTTATCATAGTAGGGGCCATAGGTCTTTTATGGATTATTCCCTGGCTGTTAATCAATAAAGCGGGACCAAAAAAGCATCCTTGGATAACTGAAGAAGAACAAAAGTTTATTTCAGAAGGACAAAGTGTAGCCGATCAAAATGCCACTGAAGACCAAAAAGGACTTAGCCTAAAAGAAATACTTTCTTATAAAGAATCTTGGGCCATTGTAGCAAGTAGATTCTTCTTGGAACCTATCTGGTGGCTCTTTGTGGGCTGGATGCCCATATATTTATTTGACGTGTATGGCTTTAATGTAAAAGAAGTGGGAATGTTTGCCTGGGTTCCTTACGTAGGTGCAGCCATTGGGAGTATTGCAGGCGGCTATGTTTCTGGAGTCATTATTTCAAAAACGAACTCAATAAACAAAGGTAGGAAAACCACTATTTTCATAGGTGGCGTCATAATGGCCTTGGGTCTTATAGCGACTATTTTGTTTGCAGATACCCCAGAAAAATTCGTTGCGATCGTATTTATAGTGTTATTCGGATTTCAGTTTGCCATTGGAAATATCCAAACCTTACCTAGCGACTTTTTTAGTGGTAAATCTGTAGGGTCTTTGGCCGGTCTAGGTGGCATGGTAGGGGTGTTTTCTGTAATTATCATGAACTTTTTAGTACCTGTAATTGCAAAGGTTTCCTATACACCCATTTTTGTGGCCATAGCCATTTTCGTTCCTCTTGGCGTAGGATCTATCTATTATTTCGCAAAGAATATAAAATCAGTAGAATAATTTAAAATTTAATAATATAAAAATTGAAATATGAGTAATTCAAAAGGAAAAGTAGCAGTAATAACAGGAGCTACCGGAGGCATTGGTTTCGAAGTAGCAAAAAGATTGGGCAAAGACGGATACACAGTAGTATTGAACGGTATAGATGATGAAGGAGGAGCTAAAAGAATTAAAGAGCTTACTGCCGAAGGTATCACTGCTGAATATTACGGATTTGATGTTACCAAGGAAGACGAAGTAACAGCAAACATTAATAAAATTGGCAAGAAATATGGAAAAATTGATGTTCTAGTAAACAATGCAGGTGGACTGGGCGGAAGATCCAGGTTTGAAGAAATGACCACTGAATTTTACAGATTTGTGATGGCATTAAACTTGGATTCAGTATTTTTCGCTTCAAGAGCTGCCATACCTTATCTAAAAAAAGGAGATCTTCCTACCATCATTAACTACACATCCATTGCAGGCTGGAATGCCGGAGGGCCTGGAGCAGGAATTTATGGAACATCCAAAGCGGGTGTCCATGCCATAACCAGGGCATTGGCAAAAGACCTTGCCGAATATGGAATTAGAGTAAATGCAGTATCTCCGGGTACCATTGACACCCCTTTCCATACCGAAATCAAATCTACCAAACCAGAAGTATTCGCTTCCTGGAAAAACAATATCTTGTTAGGAAGATTAGGACAACCTGAGGAAGTAGCCTCTGTAATTTCGTTTTTAGCTGGTAAGGATGCCGCTTTCCTTACTGCCGAAACTATCCAAATAGGTGGTGGACAAGGTTTAGGAATTTAAGGAAATAGAAAACAATAAGTAAAAAAGTAATTAAAATCCGGGAATTCATAGGCCGGAAGGCTCTTCCCGGATTTATTTGTATTTACAGATCACATACTTGGCCCACGTCTTTGCAAACGGCACGCTGAATACTTTTTTCTTGGCCAAAGTATACCGTCTGCTACAGTACCCGGAAGACTACCAAATAGTAATAAAAATATATGGCACAATACACAAGAATAGAAGTAGCAACTATTATGAAGGAAACCGGAATGGTACCTTTGTTCTACCATTCGGACATAGCACTTGGCAAGAAGGTTTTAAAAGCATGCTAAGATGGTGGTGCCAGATTAATGGAATTTACAGCAAGGGGCGACTTCGCTTTCGAAGTTTTCTCAGCGCTGAACAAATTTGCCATAAAAGAACTTCCAGGCATGATTCTCGGGGTAGGTTCTATTACCGATGCCGCCGCAGCTTCATTATATATGCAAATGGGGGCCAATTTTATAGTAACCCCATCCCTCAGGGAAGATATTGCAATTGCCTGTAATAGAAGAAAAGTCCTTTGGTCTCCTGGATGCGGTTCCCTTACCGAAATTAACAATGCCGAGGAATTGGGTTGCGAAATCGTAAAATTGTTTCCCGGATCTACTTATGGTCCTTCATTCGTAAAGGCCATTAAAGGACCACAACCCTGGACAAGCATAATGCCCACCGGAGGGGTCACTACTGAAGTTTCCAACTTAAAGGCATGGTTCAATGCCGGCGTAACCTGTGTAGGACTGGGATCCCAACTTATTAGTAAAGAAATATTGACCAATGAGGATTTCGTTGGACTTGAAAATACCGTTCGCGAAACTTTAGGGTCTATAATAAAGCTAAGAAACTAAATTGATGGAAAACCAGACCAAAAAAAATTCACTTTTAAAAAAATTATTGGCTTTGGTTCTGGCCTTTGGCCCCGGAATTTTTGCCATTGGATATACTATCGGCACAGGAAGTGTAACCTCCATGATCGTTGCAGGAAGCACCTACGGCATGCAATTGCTATGGGTTTTGTTGCTGAGCTGCCTATTCTCCGGAATCTTAATGTATTCCTATGGTAATTTCGCCCTGGTCACCGGAGAAACAGCCCTATTTGCTTTTAAGAAGCACCTAAGATGGGGAAAGCTAATTGCCATAATGATAATCATTGGCATTTCATTTGGGCAATGGAATTCTTTAATGGGTATTTTAGGGATTTCCGCCAACATTATCTTCGAGATATTCCTCATCTATTTTCCCAATTTGGAAGGCTTTCAATATGAATCCGTTTTAATAATTGCCATAGTGGTCATTATAATCATGTACGGTTTCCTAATGGTAGGGAAGTATGCCTTCTTTGAAAAAATATTGGTCATTTTCGTCACCATTATGGGACTTTCCTTTTTTATCTCACTTTTTATGGTCTACCCCTTGCCTATTGAAGTCGCTAAAGGATTAATACCGTCCATACCCAAGGTGGAAGGAGGTAAAATGATGGTGGCCGCCTTTGTAGGTACCACCATGGCTGCTGCTACTTTTTTATCCCGACCTTTATTTGTTAAGGGCAAAGGATGGAATATCAACAACCTTAAGCAACAAAAAAAGGATTCCATAATAGCCGCCTGTCTTGTCTTTGTTATTAGTGCATCGGTCATGGCCGTAGCCAGCGGAGCTCTGTTTCATCAAGGTCAACCGGTAACCAAAGTATTGGATATGGTAAACACCCTGGAACCGGTCGCTGGAAAATTCGCATTGACCCTGTTCTTCTTCGGGACTTTAAGCGCTGGTCTGTCCTCTATATTTCCCTGCCTATTGATTGCTCCTATCCTATTGGCCGATTACCAATCGGGGGAATTGGACACCACTTCCAAACAGTTTAAGATAATTACGGCCGTTGCATGTCTGTTTGCCCTAATTGTTCCTGTTTTTGGCGCCAACCCTATAGAAATGCAAATTCTGTCCCAAGTTTTTAATGTATTTGTATTACCCCTGGTAATACTTGGAATTATTTTACTGATTAATAATAAAAAGCTAATGGGCAAATACAAAGCAAGTATTTTCCTAAATATAGGATTATATGCCGCTTTTCTTTTTTCAATTATTATCTCTTATAATGGGATTGTGGCCCTGTTGGACTTCTTTTAGGGAGCCCTAATAGATGCTATAAATGTTTTACCCTAGATTCATATTTTTGATAGAGCGCCTCATTGTCCGCCTCATCTATGTTCTGACTTTGAAAAACGGAGACATCCACACCTCTGTCCAAATTAATTTTTATGGCTTCGGTCGAGATTATGTTTACAATGATCATTCCCAGTACCGAGGAAGCAGGACCTATAAGAAGGTCGTTTATAGCGATAACCCCATCCCCGGATGGAACACAATTATCAATGACCAAATCCGCAATCTGATATAATTTCTTTCCGCTAGAATGCCTGGAAGGATACTTTTTGGACTGCTCCAAAGAGGTAATCGCTATTGTACTTAACCCCTTCTGCTTTGCCTTCATAGCCATCTCCAAGGGCAAGGCATTTCTTCCAGAATTTGAAACAACAATCAACACATCCCCTTTATTAAATTGATACTTATTCCAAAGTATTTCGGCAAGTCCACTAATTTGTTCCATTTTAGCCGATCTTCTTGCCCCGCTGGCCATAAGCACCATATCGTCCATAATGGCATTTACGTTGGCCAAATTGGAGGCCCTGCCAAACATTTCCATCCCTATCATTTGGGAATGACCTGTGCCTATGGTGTGAATTATGCCATCATTCTTGATAACATCCGCTACAATATTAGCGGCACTGACCAATTGATCCTTCTGTTCAGTGGACATTTTATTGATCAGTAATTTTATTTTATCCAAATATTCGAACATAGGAACAATTACATTTAGTTATTGAAGGAAACCATATGTATTACTATCGGGATGTACTAGCACGTCTACCAATAATGCCAACTAAGGTTTCCAAAATCCAATATAAAGAATAAAATCATAGCCACCCGAAGGTATAAAGATATATAATCACATTATTGGCCATAGCATTGGGGGTAAAGCAGTATTGAAACAGTAATGGCATTAAAACCTAAACCATTCACTGGACTCCTATAAGGGACGTACCCGAAGCTCGGGGTATTAAACCGTCCCAAGATCTGGTATTATACCGAAAACCCCGCCTTTTGGCGGGGTTCGTTCGACTATCGTATTCCAATGCGCCTGCGGCTTTTAAAATACGGGTCTCACGAACAAAAAAAAAGCCTATCAAACGATAGGCCTTAGGTCTTAGGAAATTAAAAAAGTATATATTAAATAACTTTAACGTTTACTGCGTTTAATCCTTTTTTTCCTTCTTTTAGTTCAAACTCAACTTCATCGCCTTCGCGAATTTCGTCGATTAAACCAGAGATGTGTACAAAATGTTCTTTGTTAGAACCTTCTTCTGTGATGAACCCAAATCCTTTGGCATCGTTGAAAAATTTTACTGTTCCTCTACTCATTACTAAAATTTAAATTAATTACTTATTGTGAATCAAATATAGTTCCAAAAGTTTGAACCACAATCATTTATAGCCAACAATTTTAACATGTATTTAAAAAAAAATCGCTCAGCCCTTTAAAAGCTTACTTTTCAGGGGTTTTGAAAATTATAAACTCTACCCTTCTATTCTGTGCCCTACCCTCTTCATCCTCATTATTTCCTAGTGGTTGCGCTGCTCCAAAACCATTGTAGGTAATTCTTTGGCCGGCCAAACCCAATTGGATCAACCTATTTGCCACTGCCATTGCACGTTTAACAGAAAGGTCTGTATTGTAGGAAGAAGTACCCAAATTGTCTGTATATCCATTGATTACAATGTTCAAAGTACTGTCTGATTGCAAATAATTGTAGACGCGCATTATCTCATGAGCGCCCTTTTCCCCTAGATGGGACTCATCAAAATTAAAATGAACATTTTCAAAAATATGGGCCTCGTCCAAGGCATAGGTCTGTATTCCCTCCCCAACATATACCATATCCAAAAAATAATAGGCCCCATTCACATTTTTTTCCTTTACCAACCTCTGTCGCCTTGTAGAAGCATTGTTCTTAAAATTACCAATAGTAATAAACTGCTCGCCGCCCGCAGCAAGAAAATTAGTGGAAATCTTGGTCCATGCATTGTCATCAGTTATAAATTCGTTGCCCAAAATTTCAACGATGGTAAAATTATTTCCTTCTATTTTGGAAAGCTGCCATTTAGTGAGTCCCTTTTTTATTTTAACCTCTATTGGTTTTGTAGACAAAAGGACATCAAAATCACGAACAACATGATCCGAATTCTCGGCCAAACTAATATAAAAGGACACTGTATAGGTAACCCCTTGCTTTAAAGGCTCCTTTAACTCTCCTTGGATATATTCCCTGTAATCTTCAGGGGCATACATATAGAATCCCAGATAGGCGTTCCCAAATTTTGCCGTCTGCTCTCCCATAAAATTGGTGGGCACCCCCATGCTAAGACTACAGCTATTAAAATAATCAGTAGTTCCCTTAGTAGGTACGGACCAATATTTAAGGTCTTCCCCAAAGTTCCCTAAATGATCCGGGCATTCCAAAAAAGATTCAAAACTTGGATTTTCTACTAGGTTTTGGGACATGGCCCTACCGAGGCATAATACGGACAAAATCCCTATCCAATTTCTACAACCTACAGCGATTTGCCTCATACTGAACAAATTGTATGTAAAACTTATTGGCAGAAAGAATCCCTCACGGACAAAAAGTTTAAGTACATTTTATCAAAAATAAAAAAACATCCCCATATTCAGGGATGTTTGTAATACCTATAGACAAATACAACTGTCTGATCTACATAACTATTAGGATTTATTTCTTTTCCCTTTCAACGAAAATGAGCCTTCTGTAGAATTGGCCTTACCATTTATAACATCATCCTTCACTTGCAAGGAAACCTGCACTTCTCCCCCTTCAATATAAACCGAAAAGTTTACTTTATTCTCATTTACCTTTACTTCCGAAGCCGTCAAGGTATTATAATTTACCTTTACCACTACCTTATACACCTCTTTGTCCTTAGTAATAATTAACAAACCGGCACTATATTCATAAGGAACATCCTCCACTGTATATTCCCATGTTCCAATTGGAGATTTATACACTTCTTCTAGCACTTCGGTTAAATTATTGGGACAATAATGACTATGACCTGAGTTTACTGCCAAAAGCGACGTACTACCCGAAACAAAAAAAAGACAAGCGCAAAACAATTTTCCAATATTTTTCATTCTTATAAAATTTTATAATTAATAATTATCTAGACAACAAAATAAAGTTATACAACAACAAAAAGTAATCTTTTTTCCCATTCTGTGATTAAATGTGTCCTAGCCGTGACGAATGGGGGCAATTTTAAAAATTACATTTTGTTAAATATAACTTTGTTTAACACAGACCAGCACTGCTTTTGAAAAAAAATCTTAAACCCAGGCAGCTGTATCGCAGGATTTCAGCTCAAAATGGGGCAAGAGGTCCCAACGCTATATAACACCCACATAATGGCAAACCTCCTAAAAACAAAAATACCTTACTGCCTTTTTTGCTTCCCGAGATAGAAAACTAAAGGCAGAAGGTACATTTACGGCGATCATAAAATACCACGGGGTTTTTGGCAGATCATGAGCAACCGCTAATTCTAAATATTCTTTTTTATCTATAGATCAAATTTGTACGTGGCTCCTGCCAAAACCTGGAAACCCTGTACTTGATAATTATTCCAACGCATATAATTCTGGTTGGCTATATTATTTGCCTTTGCAAAAACTGACAATTGCTCGTTTATGCGATAGCCAATATGCGCATTGGCATCAAAATAGCTATCCAAGGTAACCGGAGTCATTGCAAAATCTGCCGGTAAAGTTCCTGGAGAGGCCACCGTATAAAGGTCATCGCGTTCCCCTACATAAAACAAATTGGCACCCATGAACCACTTCTCCCCTATTTGATAATCCATAAACATAGCGGCAGTAAGACCTGGTAGGTTCCAAGCAGGATTATCGGTTTCCGTATCGTAATCATATACTTGGGCATTTATCCCCAGGCTAAAATTACGGTTTATATCTACGTTTAATTCACCAAAGACTCCTAAGGTCTTTACATCATCATAAAACACCTGGAAGCTATTACCATAGAAATACCCTTTTTCGTCTGTCCTGGAGGTATTTTCAGGATTTAGCAAAAATAGTGGTTTTCTATTTTCCGCCATATAAGAGCCCTTTAGGTTATAGCTAAGATTAGGTAATAATTGTCCTTTTAAGCCTATGTAGGCATCATATTGTTGGTCTGTAGGTTGCATGTCCAAAGTTGGGGAAACGTATGGGTTCTCTTCTACAAATCCATAGAACGAGTTTTGCTTTAACTCACCCTCTACCCCACCGTAAGCTATGGCTACCTCATCCAACAAACGATAGGATGCCGTTATTGTGGGATAAATATAAAAGTTGCCCTCACTGTTTTCCAAATCCATGCCATACACTAAATTTACGCCCAGATTAAGCGAAAGATCATCCCCTAAAATATTAATATTGGGATTTATACCAACTTGTAAATGCGAATAATCTATTCCGGGAACATTAGAATCATTGGCCACTTGACCATTTTTAAACTTACCCCCCAAATAATCTACCTTGGCCTTAAGCGTCAATAACTCATCTCCCAAAGGAAATTCGAAGGCAGGCTTTAGCACTGCCCTATTTTCACCTGATTTAGTGGAATCCCAAAATCGTCTATAGTACAAATTGGCACTCTTAAAAAAAGAATCTTCCATTTCCACAAAACCACCTGCAAATGCATTAAAATAGTTCTGTTTTTCATCTATGCCGTTCACTAGTTCCTCTGTATAATATCCATTGGGAATTCCGTACCAATTATATAATTGATGTTGTGCCCCTATATTGGCTCCCCAACTTATATCCCTGTCCCTTTTGGTATAATTGGCGTCCAATTTGGTATTATAAAATATATTATCCAAAGCAGTTCCGTCTATTTCTCCCCTTGAGGAATGGTGGTTTAGGCTTACATCCAATCTTTCATCCCTATTGAGGGCACTACTGGTATAAAAATCAGCCAAAGCGTTATTATAGTTGCCCAGACCTATTGATGCATAGGAGTTATATATTTTTTCCGGAGGCAGTTTCTTCACACCTGAAGCTTTACCCTTGGAAGGAGTAAAAGTAGAGGCAACGGGTACAGAAAATATGCTGTATTTGATTGGCTTTTTTTGCAAAACAATGGAATCGTTCAAAGTGGGGACCGACTTCACCTTAAACGCGTCCGAAATGGTAGGTGCATAGGCCTTTACCACTGTCACCGTTTCCGTACCTAAATCTTTTTTATCGTCCTGTGCCAATCCGATTTGTAGAAAACCTAGAATAGCAAAAATGGATATTTTTATGTGCTTGTGCATATTGTGTTCTTTTTGCAAGGAAATTTTAATTTCCCTCTGGATTAATAGAGGAATTACTTTGAGCTTCTTTTGCCTTAATAATGGACGACTCCTGTTTGGCCTGGGCCACTATTTCCGGATAATCCCCGAAATTGGCGATAACACTATCCAAAATATAGGTTGCTTGGAAAGCATCTCCCAAGGCATAGAAGTTCTTGGCCATAATGATCAAGCCTTTGGCGCTCCACTCCTTATACCCCGCATAATCCTTGGCCAATTTTTGAACCGAAGCGTTGGAAGCCTCGTAATTTTGAGACTTGTTCTTGAAATAAGCATCGTAATATAGTGCCTCGGCCGCTAACTCCCCAGTTGCAATTTTAAGCACTTCCGAATAGGCCTTTTCCGCCCTGTTCTCATCTTTGGTCTTAATGGCCGATCTTGCGATCATTATTTGTGCATCACTTTTTATACGGTTATCAATGTTGGAATTGGATAACACTTTAGTGGCGTACTGAATGGTCTTAGCATAGTCTGACCGTTCATAATAACCCTTCATTAAATTGGACTGGGCAAAGGTGATATTCTGCTGAATTTCCGCCTTGACTTCCAGTTCTTCCAAAAAGGGAATGGCAGTGACATAATCATTTTTGCCTACATAAATCTCGCACACCCTTGTAAGTGCCTGTTCAGCATATTCATTGGTCCCCTTGCCTGCCACATTTTTAAAGTAGGGCAATGCTTTATCCTTCTGACCTTTTCCAAAATACAATTGTGCCAAATTAAAATTGGCTTTTAAGGTATTCAATCCGTTTGGAAATTGTTTAACATAGGCCTCATATCCCTTTATGGCCGCATCCTGATTGCCTTCAATATATTGTTTGTCAGCAGATTCAAAAGTAGCATTGTCCAGTTCTGTATCGGTCACCTCAACAAAATCCAGACCTTTCACCCATTGGGCATATTCATTCACCCTACCCAGGTCTACATAAATAAGCTTGGCCGTAGTTACGGCCTGAAGCGCTTCCTGAGTGTTTGGGTGGTCCCTTACCACCGTTTTAAATTTGGCCAAAGCCTGTTCATTGCGATTGGCATTATAATGCACCAATCCCTGACGCAGCATGGCCTGTGGCACCAAAGAGCTGCCCTTATAATCCATGGTGAGCTGATCATATAACTGCAACCCTCTTTCCGTATTATTGGCCCTCACATAGGAATTGGCCAGTTCAAACAAAGCGTCGTCCTTAAGTGTTGAATTGGGATACCTGGACACAAAATTGGAAAGCTCCTCTATTTTGGTTGCACTCCTGTCCACAAACCCATAGCTCAGCGCCTTTTGATAGGCAGCATAATCGCTCGAAGCACTATTCCGTGCTATTGCCTTGTTATAAGTCTCTATGGCAGGCCAATATTTGCTGCTTACAAAATAGCTATCCCCTAAGCGTAGATAGGCATCGTTAAGTTTTTCACTATCCCCGTTATTGGTCTCCACATAACTGGAAAACGCAGATATGGCATTGTTATAATTTCTCAATTTGAAATAGGTATATGCCAGATTGTAATTCAAGTCCTTGAATTCAGGAGTTGCTCTGGCACTCGGATTTGATTTGAATTGAAGATATCCGGTCAGGGCATCATCAAAACGGTTCATATTATAATCCGATTCCGCCTTCCAGTAGCTAGATCTTGCCTTAAAGTATTGATCTTCGGCATTGTCCAGGGATTTTTTAAACACGGCTGATGCTTCCTCGTAATTCCCCTCCAAGAACAATTCCACTCCCCGATAAAACGCCACTTTCTGATAGGTAGCCTTACTGGCAAAGTTTTTGTTTTTCTCCAAAAGCTCCATGGCACCGGCAAAATTTTTGGAAGTAATATAAGAATCCACCAAAAGTTCCTGCATCTCCCCTTTATTGGCATCATTGGGATATTTCTCCAAATAATTGGTCAACACCTTGGGCACAGGCTCATATGCGTTCCCTATTTCATAACTCAGTCTGGCATAATTTAAATAGGCATCCTTTTGAATTTCCGGATTGAAATCCATTTGGGAGGCATTTCTAAAGGCGTTCAAAGCCTCTTGTTTTTTATCCAGCTTTAGATAGCATTCCGCCAAATGATAATAGGCATTCTGGGAAACATCATTGTTGCCATCGATTATTTTGTTGAATTGCTGTATCCCATTCGCATAATCGCCCTGCATATAGTAGGAATAGCCCAATAGATAATAATCGGTATTGCTCCACTTTCCCCTTTTCCCCTTGTATTCGGACAAATAGGGTATGGCATTGGCGTATTGTTTTAGGTTGAAATAACTCTCCCCAATAATTTTATTGAGTTCAGAAACTTCATTTCGATCAGATTTTGGCAATTGCTTTTTCGCCAAGGCAATAGCCTCTTCAAACTTGCCCAATTTAAAGTTCATATCCGCCTGATAATAGGACAGCTTTTCTTCCAACAGTTCTTGGTCGGTAATCTGATCAAAACGCTGGTTGGCCTGGGCATAATCGTCCTGCTGATAAGCAATATACCCCAAGTAATACTTGGCTTGGGAACCATAGGTCGGAGAAGTGGTCACCTGGTTAAGGTAACGTTCGGCCTCTTTTGGCTTATTGGAGGAGAACAAGGCATAACCATTGTTAAAATTGAAGCGTTCCTTGTCTTTTCTGGACATGGAACTTTGATCTACCTTGGTATACCATTTTAAGGCGTAGGGGTATTTTCCGGTTGCAAAATAATAATCGGCAACATCGAGATAGGCAGAATTACGTTTGGTAGAAGTTGGGTACTTTTCAACAAAGTCTTCCATCAACCTATCGGCCCCCAACTGATTTAGGCGAATTGCAGCAGTAGCGGCATAATAAGCACTGTTGGCCTGGGTCTCTTCATCCCTGGTATTATTTTTTACTCTTTCAAAGATAGTCTGAGCTGCCTGATACTGTTTATTGTTATACAAGGCCAAAGCTTCTTGGTAGTCCTTTTGGTCAAAAGTATAGATCTCGGATTCTTGGGCATTTACGTAAAATAAAGACCCAACAAAACACAGTATTACAGCGGTTTTTTTTCTTAGCATAGTGTTCTCTAGAAGTTAAGAATTACCGTAATTTAATTATATAACGATAAATATTGTCCCTAAGTATATGATAAAGAAAAAGATTTTTAAAGAAGATTTGACTTAATTCCAAAGGAACTTATTACTTTTATATCAACATTAAAAACTATGGGCGAAAGCATATTGCGATTGAAGGATGTAGCCGTATTTCAGGGTGAAAATTTAGTATTGAACGATATTAGCCTTGAAATCAAAAAAGGGGAATTCGTATACCTTATCGGAAAGACAGGCAGTGGAAAGAGCAGCTTTATGAAAACTTTATATGGCGATCTTCCATTAAAACAGGGAAGCGGCCATATTGTAGATTTCGATCTCACCACCTTGAAAGAAAAAGAAATTCCATATTTGAGAAGAAAACTAGGGGTGGTTTTTCAAGATTTTAAATTATTACCAGATCGCAACGTCAACAATAACCTCCTTTTTGTACTAAAGGCCACCGGCTGGAAAGACCATAGTGAGATGAACGCCAAGATTGAAGATGTCCTGGATAAAGTGGGCATGAAAACAAAAGGCTTTAAATTTCCCCATGAACTTTCGGGAGGGGAACAACAACGTATCGCCATAGCCCGAGCGCTATTAAATGATCCAGACCTAATTCTGGCGGACGAGCCTACCGGGAATCTCGACCCACAGACCAGTGTAGAAGTGATGAAGGTACTTCAGGACATCAATAAAACGGGAAGGACCATCCTTATGGCCACCCACGACTATGCCCTTATTCTTAAATATCCATCCAAGACATTAAAGTGCGATGGCAATAAGGTTTTTGAAGTAATACAACGGGCAGTTTAAATATTAAAAAAGAAAATAGTCCGGTCTAGACCCGCCATATCCTTCATCAAACCGACCTAAAATAGCTGGTTATATTACTGGCTTATCTAGTTGCGCATAGGCCATTAGACACCATTTTAATTACTTTATTTTCCAAATCAGGTTCGGTTCAGTTAAATCCAAAGTCGCTTCACCCACCATTTTATCCACTTCACTTAATAACCACCTAAAAGGCACTAATGCGCCCCTTATCTTTGCACCAGAAATAAATTGCATATCAAAATATTCATAAAATTATATATCATGAAAAACGCAGCTTTTTTATTAAGTACCATACTAGTATCTCTTTCACTGTTCTCATTTTCAGGAAAGGACAAATGTTTAAACTCTGATGACATTAACTGTTATATTGAATCACACAACCCCTTTGCCGAAGGATTGCTTATGGATGAAGAAGTAAGAAATTTAAGTTTGGATCAAATTAACCTTATTGAAGTGGAGGAAGAAATTAATTTAGGATTTGAGACTACAACCTACCTCCCTCTTGGATTCAATGCTTATGCTGGGATGGAATTGGATCTTAACAGTATTATTGTTGAGGAATTGGATGAAGAAATTGTATTGGGATTTGATCCGGCAAAATATCTTCCCCTTGGTTTTAATGCCTATGCCGGTATGGAACTGAACCTTAACGATATTGTAGTAGAAGAAATTGAGGAAGAGATCAACCTTGGCTTTGAAGTAATGAACTATTTGCCCAAGGGATTTAACGCTTATGCCAAATAACAATAATATAAATACATAAATTTATCACCTACAAGCCCTTGACTCTATTCAGGGGCTTTTTTGCACTCCAAACCGGGAGAACTACAAAATCCATCTTGAGAACTATGATAGGGAGGTGTAATGAAGTATATTTAAAACAACAAAGGTAATATGGAAACTATAAAACAGGTAAAACAGCTTGAAATAATAAAGATAGCCTTACTTATTGCTGTTTTAGTGACCCTTCCACTGACCATATCGCTTTTTAGGTCAACAGGTCTCAATAAAGAGATTTTTTCCAGTGAGCTATTTGTAGATCTTGATTTAAAATTCTGGTTTTTCTTCCTTTTTTCATGGTCTGCACTGCAGTTCAATACCAATTTTATTTATCGCATCCCTAAAAAGTACCGCTTACTGGATTGGGGATTGAGGCTCTTGGGCAATATTGGAATTCTATTGGCCACAATTTCTATCCTAAATTTCGTATACCCTATTTTTATTGACAAGGACATTTCTAACCGGGAAGAGGATTTTCAAGATTTTATATTCATCGTTGTCCTCATCATCATCCTTTTTATCTCCAGAATTTTAAGGCTAAAAATTATTCAGGGCGAAAGTATTCTGGAAAATGAACATTTAAAACAACAAAACCTACAAAATGAACTTTCTGCCCTAAAGAATCAAATCAACCCGCATTTTCTTTTCAATTCCCTAAATACACTCAATTCCCTTATACGAGACAATAAGGAGGCTACCATTTTTGTTAAAAAGCTTTCCTTTATGTACCGTTATATATTGCAAAGCGGGGATAGAGATCTGGTCTCTTTAAAAGAGGAACTTAAGTTCCTAGAAAGCTATACCTATTTAATAAAAACAAGATACAGGAACCGTTTTCAAATTGATATTGCAATCGACGAAAGTTATCTTGATAGAAAAATTCCACCTTTGGCATTACAGTTATTGGTAGAAAATGCAGTAAAACATAACGAGATTTCGGAAACACATCCTTTAAAAGTTCAAATCTACTCACAGGGTGAATGCATTTATGTTGAAAACAAAGTACGGGCGCGGACTACATTGGCGGAAGGTACCGGTACCGGACTTTTAAATCTGTACAAACGTTATTACATGATAAGAAAGCAACAAATTATTGTGGATAAACAAAATGATATATTCCGTGTAAAGTTACCTTTGAACAAAATGACATGAAAGTAGTAATTGTAGAAGATGAATTGGCGGCAAGTGAAAATCTTGTCTATATGCTAAAAAACTTAGAGGATACCATTGAGGTATTGGCAGTTTTAGACTCTGTAAAAACCTCTGTCGATTATTTTTCGAAAAATCAGGGAGCCGACCTGGTTTTTATGGATATACACTTGGCCGATGGGCTGTCATTTGAAATTTTTGACGCCATTAAAATTGACGCTCCCATAATCTTTACTACCGCTTATGACCAATATGCCTTAAAAGCTTTCAAACTAAATAGCATCGATTATTTATTAAAACCCATAGATGAGGATGAGCTGGAAGAAAGCCTGATTCAATTTAAAGAGCAAAAAAAAGGCAAGGGCCTTATTTCCAATCAAGTCGAGGGATTACTGCATTTATTAAAAGATCAGAAAAAAGGTTACAAATCAATGTATTTGGTCCATCATAGAGATGAATTAATTCCATTAAAGACAGAAAAAATTGCGTACCTATATATTGATAACGGAATCGTTAAAGCGGTAACCAAGGATAAACATACTTATATTATAGAACAAAAATTGGAAGATATTGAAAATGACCTGGACCCTGGCATTTTTTACCGCCTTAACCGTCAATTCATTGTTCAAAGAGACGCTATTTCTGGCATCAAACAATATTTCAACGGAAAGCTTATCGTAAACGTAATCCCGGTTTATGAAGAGCGAGTAGTAGTCAGTAAGGCCAAAGCCGCCGAATTTAAAAACTGGATGAATAACTGACCCAAAAATTAAAGTAACAATTATTACTTCTAAGACAAAACCATTTATCCATCAAAGTCCATAGATTTCAAGCTGGCGAACCGTAAAATCAATCCGCCGGATAGCATCTAATTTAACAAAACTTACCCCTTATGATTGCAAAATTGGCAACCATAAGGGGTAAATAATTCACAAAAAACGACCCTTACTTGGCCCCTGCTTTGTCGGTATTGGCGTCTTTTTGCAATACCACCGATTTGGAACCTGTCAAGGGTTTTACATTATTTTCCCCATTATCGGTATAGCTTGCCGTAATAACCATTACTGTTTCGCCCTTGGTAGGGTTTGGAACTATGCTTCCCGCTGCCGGTAAGGATTTCTTCTTAACAGCAGTACTTGCAAGGGACTGGATATACAGCCCAATTTGCCTAGATTCATCCTTGGTAAGGTTGGGATGGGCAGGCATGGTTACCTCTCCCCAAACGCCACTACCCCCGGAAATTATCTTTCCTTGCAGATAGCTAAGCCCCTTTTTATCGTTCTTATACTTTTCAGCAATATCGCGGTACATGGGTCCAACAGATTTTTCCTTTTCCTTATGGCAGGTCTTACAGTCCAATGCCAAGGTCAGGGCTTTTCCGGTAACGGCCGCTGAAACTTCTTGATGTCCCAAAGAAAGTGAGGCCTCATCCATACCTTCCAGATAATCTACGGAAACAAAAATATTGTCCGCATCGATTACAGAACCATCCGGATCCACAACGGAAACCTTATAGCTCACTGCTTCTCCCGGTACAAAAAAGGATGAGCTACCTCCACTGATATCTATTGAAACCTCCGGCCTGGTATTTCCGGCCACAACATTTAAAGCCTCACTTTTGGCAGAAGCTTTCTTAGCATCCACAACAGAAGCGGAAACAAAATAGTCCCCTACATTTTCATAGGTATAGGTTATTTGGGGAGTAGTGGTTTCCTTGGTCTCACCGTTCCCCAGGTCCCAAAGATAGGTCATAACATCTTGCTCCCTATCACTAGCCTCAACCTTGGCCGTAATGGTCAACGGTATTTTTCCCGATGTTTTATCTACAGTGATATTCTCGATCACCGGAGGTCTATTGCCTCCATTATATTCAATATAACTCAATGCAGAATCATCATTTTTAGAAAACCAGCCACTGCCGTATTCCAAGAGGTATACCCTACCATCAGGACCTACTTCCATATCTATAAGGTTATTTACCTTAATTTGATCGGCAAAAGGCTCCATTTTATTAAATTCCCCATTGGGAAACAAACTAACGGCCATCATCCAGCCACGTATCCAATCGTAAACCAACACCTTACCATCATAATACTCTGGCAGGGCATTGGGTCCATGGTAAAGATCCGAATAATACACGGGTCCCGCCATAGCATTCCTTCCACCGGTACCGGTTTGCGGAAATTCTTGGGATGCTACGTACGGATAAAAACCATAGGCTGGCATGGCCTTCGGAAGCTCCCTTAACCCAGTATTGTTTTTAGAATCATTGATGGGTTTTTGCGGATCAAAAGCTTCTCCACTTTCGCCTGTGGCATAGTCATAGTCGCGATAAGGTTTATTGTCGGCAACGAATAATGGCCAACCAAAATTGCCGGCTTCCCTGGCCTGATTCATTTCATCGTAACCCCTTGGCCCTCTAGTATCCAAACTATCTACTCTAGCATCAGGCCCCACATCTCCCCAATATACATAACCCTTCTTGGGGTCTACCGAAATCCGATATGGATTGCGATGGCCCATGGTAAATATTTCAGGTCTGGTCTTGGCCGTACCTACTGGGAATAAATTTCCTTCGGGGATACTGTAACTTCCGTCCTCATTTACCTTAATACGCAATATCTTACCCCTGAGATCATTGGTGTTCCCTGAGGATCTACGGGCATCGTACTGTTCCTTTCCCGGTAAATCGTTTAAAGGCGCATACCCTTTATTGGTATACTTCGCCCCTTTTTCATTAAAGGGGGTACTATTATCCCCTGTTGACAAATACAACATATTATCTGGACCAAAAGCTATGGAACCAGCTGTATGGCAGCATATTTCACGCTGACTATCCACTTCTAGAATAATCTGCTCAGAGGCCATATCAAAAACATCGTTCTCAAACTTGAATCTAGACAATCTATTGACCCACTTATCGCCAGTTGGACTATAATAAACATAAATCCAATGGTTGGTTTCAAAATTGGGATCCTTTTGCAATCCCATTAACCCTTCCTCTGCATTTACATTTGGTGTGTTTAGGGTCTTATGATACACATCCAAAAATCCCACCTGGGACAATTCTTCAGTAGCAGCTTTGTAAAGCATTATTTCGCCACGTCTTTGGGAAACCAAAATGTCATTATTGGGTAAAATAGCCATTTCGGTAGGCTCAAAAAACTCACCAAATTTCAAAGGAACTTTGGTAAAGCGATCAGAATCTGGAGGAATCTGAGTAGTAACCTTTGTATAATCCAAGATTTCATTCTTCCCAATGGCATATTGAATGCCCCCAAGAAGATGTTTTAAATACAAATCTTCGGAAAAACTTTCCGCAGTATGGCCCAGGGCAGTATAAAAGGCTCGGCCACCATCGTATTCGTGATACCAACTCATAGGATGATGTTCTCCATTTTTACCACCTTTATAGGTATTTTCGTCAACGGTCATTAAAACGTTTACCTCAGGATTTAATTTCTTAAAATTATAGAGTTCATCGGTGCGATGCCAGATAGAATCGCTAAACATACTTGTAGCACTGAAAGTGTTGTCCTTAATAACAAAATCCGCCTCCGGAGTACCTGCTGGGTGACTATCAAAATAAGCCCCGACCAATCTTCCATACCAACCCCAATCATACTCGGTATCCGTTGCAGCATGAACACCAACAAAACCTCCGCCGGCCTGAATATACCTCTCAAAGGCAGCCTCTTGTTTAGCATCCAATATATTGCCAGTGGTACTAAGAAATACTACTGCAGAGTACTTCTTTAAGTCGTCATCATTAAAGATATCGGCATTCTTGGTCGTATCTACACTAATTTTGTTCTCCATCCCCAACTTCTGTATTGCTTCCAATCCATTGGGTATGGAAGCATGTTTAAAGCCCATGGTCTTGGAAAAGACCAAAATTCGGGGTTCGCCTTCCCTTTTCTTGCTATCACAAGAACTAAAAAACAGTATAAAAAGACCAAGGACAAGGGCAATGTGATTTTTCATCAATAAGATTTTAAAATGATTATTTCGATCTATCGGATAAGCTTAAGTTTTACATAGAATTATTGGAAGTAGGAATATCATAAACACTTAGCTCATTAAAAAAACAAACAACAGGCAATATCCGAAATTTTAGAATTTCTCAAATATAGCATTTATTTAATATTATTACAGCTACACTTTTAATTATGGATACGATTTCATTTATCCATTTCCAATAGCACTTTTAAAACCCTTCCTTTCGGCAGAAATTATTTTATACCTTTAAGCTACCAACTAAGACCAATGATTTTAAAAAAACAAGTCTATAAGGTAGACAAAAAGGTGAACCCGTTGATTGGGATCCTCCTGTTCTTCATCTCTATATTTTTACTCACACTCACTCTCCCTTTGGGTTTTATATATGGTATTTTTCATGGTTTATTCAAAAAGGGTATTGTAGGATTGTCTGAGTATCTTCTAGAAATAGCCATCTCTATAGATCAATTGGGAAATGTTGGGATGCAACATCTTTTAAACGTATTGTGGATCAAAAAAGGCGGCTATAAATTTGGTAATCGGGACGAAACCATTTCCAGTGCCCTTGGCCGCAACAACAAGTTGGGAACACTCACCAAATTTGGATCAGCCATAGATCAACTCTTGGATCTTATAGACAAGAACCACTCCCTTAATTCCATTGATTACTATATTGAACCTTCGGCCGAAATCATAGACCAATTGAAATGGATCCATATTGTAGACCAAAAGCTATTGGCCATTAAACCAGCAGGAAACACCAAGTATATACTTCCAGGGGGACAAAAAGAACCAAAAGAGTCCGATGTAATGACACTTTCACGGGAAATAAAAAATGAGCTGGGAATAATTCTAGAAATCTCCTCCTTTGAACATTTGGGGATTTTTGAAGCACGGGCCGATGATAACAAACCTACTATTTTAGTGCGGTCCACCTGTTATGCCGCCCAGTATACCGGAACACTCACCATTATGCCTGAAGTAGGCGAAATATTTTGGCTGCACTACAAGGACAGGGAAAAAGTTTCTGAAGTTGATAAATTAATTTTTGATTTACTTAAAGATTCAGGCCAATTGATTTAATATATTGACTAGCCTTTTATATTTAAAACCACTTTAACACCTTAATGTAATCCTCCTATGCCAACCATTTTTAAAAGACCATTTATCCTTTTCGCAATTCTAACATTCCTAGGGAGCAATCTGCAATGCAAGCAAGCCCAAAGGCCTCCCAATGTATTGTTTATTGCTGTAGATGACCTAAGAACCGAATTGGGCGCATATGGTCACCCTTTAGTAAAGTCGCCAAATATGGACGCCATAGCTTCCGAAGGATCTATTTTCACCAACCATTTTGTTCAAGTACCTACCTGCGGGGCTTCCCGTTATGCCCTATTGACCGGAATGCGGCCCAGCAAACCCATACATTTGAACAACAGTGCCATTGAACATTTACTATCGGACAAGGAAGAACAAGATGTCCCCGAGAGTTTTATCCACCATCTTAAGAGGAACGGTTACTACACTGTTGGGATAGGTAAAATTAGTCACTCTGCCGATGGTTTGGTCTACGGTTATGAAGAACCTGTTTCCACAAAAAAAGAGTTGCCGCATAGCTGGAACGAGCTATTGTTCGATGCCGGGAAATGGGGTACTGGTTGGAATGCATTTTTCGGGTACGCGAACGGAGAAAATCGCCAAAGCCTAAAGAAGCAGGTAAAACCATATGAGGCAGGAGAGGTAGATGACGAGGGTTACCCGGATGGATTGACCACCAAATTGGCCCTTACAAAACTTAGGGAGCTCAAAGATAAGGAACAACCTTTCTTTATGGGAGTTGGTTTTTTTAAACCACACCTTCCGTTTAATGCACCCAAGAAGTACTGGGACCTTTATGACCGGGACCAGATACCTGTTTCCCCAAATCCCAATATTCCGGAAAACATAAGCTTAAAAAGCCTACACGAGAGCGGTGAGTTTAATCAATATGCCCTAGGTGAGGAAAAGGCAAGTCTCTCCGAACCGGTTTCCCTAGAATACGCCAAAAAATTAAGACATGCCTATTTAGCCTCCATAAGTTATATTGATGCCCAAATAGGGCTAATTTGGGATGAACTAAAAGTGTTGGGGCTGGATAAAAACACCATTATCGTTATATGGGGAGACCACGGTTGGCACTTGGGAGATCAGCGGGTTTGGGGAAAACACACCTTGTTTGAAAATGCCTTAAAAAGTGCATTGATAATAAAATCACCCTTTGAAGAACATCAGACCAAAAAAGTAGAATCCATTGTTGAGACTGTAGACATTTATCCAACCATAATGGAACTGTGCAACATTGGTATGAAACACAAAATAGACGGGGAAAGCTTCAACGATAGTTTCACAGCCGCCACACCAAAAGAAGATCTGGTGGCCTACAGCTATTTTAGAAATGGCATTTCGTTGCGGACCACAAAATACAGATTAACCAAATACTTTAGAGAGGAGGAACCTACGGTTGAATTATACGATCATATTGCGGATCCCAATGAAACCAAAAATATTGCCCAATTAAATCCAGACATTGTCAAGTCACTTATGCCTTTGTTGGAAAAGGGAAATACCGGCCTATATGAAGGAAAATAGAGAATTAATAAGAACCTAAGAGCTATTGCAGTAATTTTATATAAGTAAGGCCCAACAAGACTGCAAAAGTCTGTCCTTGAAGTATGCATACTACAACTCCCAAAAGTTTTTTGTTACTTTGTTTACAAATATATTAATATAATACATGGAAATCCTAGGAATAGATGTCGGTGGCTCGGGCATAAAAGGAGCTTTAGTGAATATGGAAACTGGTGAAATGATATCGGAGCGGTTTAGGATACCCACTCCAAAATCGAGAAAACCAAAACCCATGGCCGAAGTGGTAGCCAAAATTGTAAAGCATTTTGATTATAGCGGACCCATAGGCTGTGGATTTCCAACCGTTATAAAAAATGGCATCTGTAAGACTCCGGGAAATCTACATAAAAGGTGGGCCGGTGTAAATGTAAATGAATTGTTCAGCGAGGCAACGGGATTACCGGTTACCGTAGTAAACGATGCAGATGCCGCAGGATACGCATCTATGAATTTTGGCGTAGGCCGGGGCAAGGAAGGCCTTGTGCTGATGATCACTATAGGAACAGGCTTGGGCAGTGGTGCCTTTTACAATGGAGAATTGATACCAAATTTTGAATTGGGCCAGATCCCTTATAAAAAGTATGATAAAATTGAATTATGGGCAGCAGCTTCGGCCAAGGAAAGGGAAGAACTTAGTTATAAGAAATGGGGCAAGCGGTTTAACGTCTTCTTGGAGTTGGTTGAATTGATCGTATCTCCGGATCTAATTATATTAGGGGGAGGAACCTCCAAGGATTGGGACGAGTTTAAGGATTATATCACTATTGAAACCCCTGTAATTCCTGCAGAATTGCAAAATCATGCCGGGATTATTGGCGCGGCAGCCGCAGCTTATAATAAAAAAGGGGTACTACATTAAAAGTAGTTGACCATAATTAAATCGCTATTTTTCATTCCTGAAAATGTAGCTCCCAAATAAGTAGCAATATTAGCTAATAGGCAATTAAAAAAAAGGTGATTTCCGTTCCATGGAAATCACCTTTTTTTTATTCAATATTACAGACCCTCCAAAAGTTTTGCCCCTTCCGGCTGTTCAAAGAAATTCTCTTCCAACTGACTTTGGAATTCTATATCGCTCAATTCAATGGTCGTAATAGGTTCTCCTTTTGGTTGGCCGTCGTCTGTAGACCAATAGGTATTGAATTTTAAAGGAAAATTTATACCGTTAACGGTAGTACGACTTACCAAATCCATAATTTTTTCAGGATTATTCCCCCCATTGGGAAAATATCCTGGATAGGAAACTATATACCGTAGTGCTGATAAAAGGTGCGTTTTGGCATCCAAATACAAAATATAATAATCGTCCGGAGCATCACCGGTCCCAGAAGCGAAAGTTACTTTCACCACATCTTGTAGTGTATCCTTATAATTTACTTGCGGTAACAATTCCAAATTAACACCTTCCCCGTCCAACACCAAAGGCTGCGCGGCAAGATATAAAGGGGTCAAGGCCCAAAATCGCAAATTATATTTAAAAGTGGTACTGTCCTTGACTTTTACCCAAGCGTTTTTTCCATCCCATCCATAAATTGCAGTACTGTCCGTAACACTGCGGTGTCTGGCTTTATTGCTCCACGTATCAATAGTCTGGTATGTATCCCTGGGCACGGAACCATCCAAGGGTTGATAATTGAATCTAAAGGACAAATAGCCATTACCATACCATTTCTTTAACCCTCCCATCGCTTCCATGGCATCCCAAACCACTTTTCCCGCTTCAGTCCCATCAAGTCTCTTTTTTGCCTTTTCAACCCTATTGTTCACCCAGGAAATTGGAATCAGACCAGGATTGGCTTCTTCAACCACTTCGGCCTCAGATACTTCCTGTTTTGATTGAGAGGCTTCCTTACAGGAGAACAAAGAACTACATATTAATACTGCATAGATAAGCGTATACTTCATTTTGAAAATTGTGTTTTACTATTACTAATCCCCTAAGGATTAAACGGCCTTATGGCCTATACTTGCTTTTTTTCGGTCCTCATAATTCTGTGCTACCATTTTATCAAATTCTTGAGGCGCTTCAAAATTCATGATATTTTCCTTAAGTCGCTCCTCACCACCAAAAATTACATGTAATTCTTTATTTAGTAAACCTTCTATTGAGCGCTGGGCCACAAATTCCGGAGAATCCATTGTTCTACCTTTAAATTTCTCCATCATATCCGTATCAGTTCCGGTTGGAAAAGAACAGGTAACACTTATATTGAACGGCGCAAGTTCCCTTCGCATAGCATCCGAAAATTGGCGTACGGCCGCCTTAGTGCTTCCATAGGCTGCATAAAAGGGCATACCTAACAGACCCAAACCAGAAGATATATTTAAAATGGCAGCTTCTTTGGATGCTTTTAAAAGCGGTATGCAATATTTAGTAAGCAAAAGCACCGCAGTAATATTCACCGCTACTTGATCATAAAGGTCTTCATCCTGTATATCCTCCAAAGGTCCAGCTGATACTATACCGGCATTATTGATCAGGATATCCAAATGGCCCCATTTATCTTCTATAAGCGCCGCAGCCTCCCGTAAAACTTCTATGTTTGCCACATCACCAGCAATGCGTATAAACTTAACGTCATCAAATTCTTGGGATAACTGTTTTAAATTTTGTTTATCACGGGCAATCACGGCAATATGGCGTACACCCCCTTTTACCAATTCCTGTATCATACATTTTCCAATCCCTCTAGTACCGCCTGTGATGAGTACATTTTTTCCTTCTAGTTGCATATTTTGTTAATTTGGGTTAGGCCGAATTAAGTTGTAATTCAACTTCAAATTAGCTAAAATTCATATCCGAAACGAAGAAAAATAGACTTAGTTCAAATTATTCAGAAAGTAGAAAAATGTAGCCCAAAATTTTAGTGATTTCTTAATTCAAGAGCTCAAAATGACAATTTCCCTGAATGATTTCACCAAGCCCCACTGTTTAAATTTGATATAGTAAATGTGTGATAAACAAAAAGCCACCAAAAAAGGTGGCTCATAGTTTATTAAATAGAGTAAAAAAAAGCCCCTTTAAAAAGGGACTTTCTACTTATGCTATCTTATTACGCTTACGATCATTTTCTGTTAAATGTATCTTTCTAAGACGTAAGTGTTTAGGTGTAACCTCCACATACTCGTCTTTTTGGATATATTCCAAAGCTTCTTCCAAAGAAAACTTAATAGCAGGAACGATCTTGGCTTTGTCATCCGCACCTGAAGAACGAACGTTGGACAGTTTTTTGGTTTTGGTAATATTAACCGTCATGTCGTCACCTCTGGAGTTTTCTCCAATTACCTGACCCTCGTAGATATCCTCTCCCGGATCAACAAAAAACTTACCTCTATCCTGTAATTTATCAATGGAGTAAGGAATAGACTTTCCTGTTTCCATGGATACCAAAGAACCGTTTTGTCTTTGAGGAATATCCCCTTTCATAGGTTGGTATTCCAAAAAGCGGTGTGCCATAATGGCTTCACCTGCGGTAGCCGTTAATAATTGGTTTCTTAAACCTATAATACCTCTTGAAGGAATTAAGAATTCACATACCATACGATTTCCTTTGGCTTCCATACTGGTCATTTCCCCTTTACGGATCGATACCATTTCCACTGCCCTACCTGAAACTTCTTCCGGCAAATCTATGGTCAATTGCTCAATAGGCTCACATTTAACACCATCAATCTCCTTGATGATTACCTGTGGCTGCCCAATTTGCAATTCATAGCCTTCCCTTCTCATGGTTTCGATCAAAACAGAAAGATGCAGTACCCCACGGCCAAAAACCAAAAACTTATCGGCACTATCGGTTTCATTAACCCTTAGGGCCAAATTCTTTTCCAATTCCCTTTTTAGACGGTCATTGATATGTCTTGACGTTACAAATTTACCATCCTTTCCAAAAAATGGACTATCGTTGATGGTAAACAGCATACTCATGGTAGGCTCATCAATAGCAATAGTTTTCAATTGTTCAGGATTTTCAATATCGGCAACGGTATCACCAATTTCGAAACCTTCGATACCTACCAAAGCACAAATGTCTCCGGTCACTACCTCTGGAACCTTTAAACGGCCCATTCCTTCGAAGGTATATAGTTCCTTAATTTTAGATTTTACAATGGTTCCATCTCTTTTTATCAAAGAAACTTGTTGACCTTCTTTCAAAGTACCTCTTTGCAATCTACCAATAGCTATCCTACCGGTGAAAGAAGAGAAATCCAAAGAAGTGATCAACATTTGCGTATTCCCTTCCTTAGGTTCAAATGTTGGGATATGCTCAATAACCATATCCAACAATGGTTCTATGTTCTCGGTCTGGTTTTTCCAATCATCACTCATCCAATTGTTCTTCGCAGAACCATATACCGTTGGAAAATCCAATTGCCATTCTTCGGCACCAAGTTCGAACATTAGATCAAAAACTTTTTCATGTACCTCCTCAGGAGTACAGTTTTCCTTGTCTACCTTATTGATAACCACACAAGGCTTAAGACCTAGATCTATTGCCTTTTGAAGTACAAAACGAGTTTGTGGCATAGGACCTTCAAAGGCATCCACCAACAAAAGTACGCCATCTGCCATGTTTAGAACACGCTCTACTTCCCCGCCAAAATCGGCGTGACCAGGGGTATCAATAATGTTGATCTTGGTATCCTTGTAAACTACGGAAACGTTCTTTGAGGTAATAGTAATACCTCTTTCACGCTCCAAGTCATTATTGTCCAAAATTAGGTCACCAGTATTCTGATTTTCCCTAAATAGTTGACAGTGATACATTATTTTATCTACCAAGGTCGTTTTACCGTGGTCAACGTGGGCTATAATAGCTATGTTTTTTGTAACTCCCATAATATGATTTTAAACGCATCTAAGCACCCTAAATGCGGGCGCAAAGATACTCATTTTTTTTACGCCAACTACAAAAGCCCAATTTTTCTTATCTTATTGATATTGAAGTAGTTTTACAAAGCTTGGGATAACGCTCCTTAAATGCGGAAAAGTAGTATTAACCCTTTAAATTGCAACCCTATTTTGTTCCATATTGATTTATTGCTCATCTGCAGAAGGACCATAGGTGGCAGGAACCGACTCGTTCAACAACCGAAGGCATACACCCAATTGGGCTCTATGATGCGGAAATTGATTTAATACCATCCCCCTTAGCACTTGATACTTGGGCATTTCCATCACAGTCTGTCCTCCTTGAATCATTTTCCATTTCCTATCATATTCACTGTTGGCTACTTTTAGAGAATCTACCGCTTCCTTTGCAGCCGATTTCAGGGTTTTAATCATTTCGTCCACATTGTCATTAATTGGAGGCTTGTATTCATCCATTATCATCTCATCTTGAGACATAGTACCTACCACCCAACTAGGCAATTCGGCCAAATGACTTCCCAATTGCTTAATGGACATGGATTTAGGGTGTGGGCGCCAGTCCAATTTATCCTTAGGAATGCGTCTTAAGAACTTCTCTGTAAGGGCTACTTCGTGTTCCAATTCCGGAATAAGTAATTTTTGAATTTCCATGATGTCTTGTTTTTTGATTAACCCTTTAATTTACAACAATTATCCCACTATGTTACCATCCAAGCACCTCGATAACCCAGAATTATCACAAATTTAACCTACCTCCAAAACACTTTAACAATGGACAATGAATAATTTGCTGCCTTCAAATTCCTATCTTTGTCCCAAAATTAAGATCGATGAATCTAGAACTCATACCTCAACTTAAACATACTAAAAGCAACAACTTTTTTTTACTGTGTGGGCCATGTGCCATTGAAGGGGAAGAAATGGCGATGCGAATTGCGGAAAAGGTAGTATCCATTACCGACAAACTCAATATTCCTTACGTTTTTAAGGGAAGTTTCAAAAAGGCCAACCGCAGTAGGGTTGATTCCTTTACGGGTATTGGGGATGAAAAAGCCCTAAAAATTCTTAGAAAAGTATCCGAAACTTTTAAGGTACCAACCATAACGGACATACATGAAATTTCTGATGCCCACATGGCAGCCGAATATGTGGATGCTCTGCAAATACCGGCCTTTTTGGTGCGTCAGACCGATCTTGTAGTGGCAGCAGCAGAGACTGGAAAAGTGGTGAATTTAAAAAAGGGGCAATTTATGAGCCCTGAGAGCATGAAACATGCAGTACAAAAAGTTTTGGATTCCAACAATGAACAAGTTATGGTCACCGACAGGGGCACCATGTTCGGCTACCAGGATATGATCGTGGATTTCCGCGGCATCCCTACTATGAAGCAGTATGCACCAGTGGTATTGGACGTTACCCATTCCTTACAACAGCCCAATCAGTCTTCAGGGGTAACCGGGGGAAGACCGGATATGATAGAAACCATTGCCCGTGCCGGAATTGTCACCGGTGCCGATGGAATTTTTATGGAGACCCATTTTGACCCTGCCAATGCCAAAAGTGACGGTGCCAATATGCTGCATTTGGATCATCTGGAGAAACTGTTGACCAATTTGGTAGCGATAAGAAAAACGGTAAATTCCTTATAAACTACATTTAACACCCAAAAGCGTTAAACATATATTATTGAATGCCGCACAGGTCTGTGCGGCATTTTTTTATAACTACAAATAGTTAATCTATTACTGGTATTACAAAAACAAAACCCTATTTTTACCCCTTAATTTTAGACCTTATTACAAGTTACATGAAGCCCACATTTTTAACAATCGTTTTCGCAGGATTATTTATAATAATAACAAGTTGTAAGCAAGAAGCCAAGGACCTGGCCCCAAAGAAACCTAATATAGTATTCATCATGTCCGATGACCATGCTTATCAGGCCATTAGTGCCTATGACGACAGGCTTATTAATACCCCCAATATAGACAGAATTGCAAAGGAAGGTATGCTCTTTACCAATGCAAGTGTTACCAATTCCATATGTGCCCCATCGCGTGCCGTAATCCTGACCGGAAAGCATAGCCACATCAACGGTAAGATAGATAACATCTCCCCATTTGATACTACCAATGTTACCTTTCCTCAATTGTTGCAAAAGGCAGGCTACCAGACTGCAATGTTCGGGAAACTACATTTTGGGAACAACCCCAAGGGTTTCGATGAATTTAAGATTCTTCCAGGACAAGGAGATTATTACAACCCCCGCTTCATTACAGCTACCGGGGATACCATCGTGACGGGCTATGTTACCGATATTACCACCGACCTCACCTTGGATTGGCTACAAAACCGTAGGGATGACAAAAAACCCTTTATGTTGATGTATTTGCACAAGGCACCACATAGGTCCTGGATGCCAGCACCAAGACATTACAAAGAATTTACAAACAAAACCTATCCATTACCAGTGACTTTGTTCGACGATTATGCCACGCGTGAAACTACGGCCGGTCCTGCAGAGATGAACATCCTTAAGCATATGACCTTGCGCTATGACCTAAAGATAACGGATGAGGTACTGGAAGAATTAAATATTGAGGAACATTTGGGCATTGGAGGCCTAAACAAATTTAATCCAGAACAGAGAGCTGAATGGGACAAGGTATACGGCCCCATTAACGAAGCCTTTAAAAAGGAGTACGCCAACATGAACGATTCTACCCTAATGGTTTGGAAATACCAACGGTATATGCAGGATTATTTAGGGACCATTGCTGCAGTTGATGAGAATGTGGGGAGAGTATTGGACTACTTGGATGATGAAGGACTTACCGAAAACACTTTGGTGGTATACACTTCCGATCAAGGCTTTTACTTAGGGGAGCACGGCTGGTTCGACAAAAGGTTTATGTACAATGAATCTTTTAAAACCCCACTACTTATAAAATGGCCAAATGTAATTACTCCAGGCACTACAGAGGATGAAATGGTACAGAACTTGGATTTCGCACAGACCTTTTTGGAAGTTGCAGGGGTAACAGCTCCTGAGGACATGCAAGGAAAAAGTTTAGTACCCTTGTTAAAAGGGGAAAAGGAAAAATGGGACAGGGATGCCGTTTATTACCATTATTATGAATATCCAGCGGAACATGCTGTAAAACGCCATTATGGCATTGCCACTAAGGAGTTTAAATTAATACACTTCTATTACGATGTAGATGTTTGGGAACTCTATGATCGCGCAAAAGACCCGCAGGAACTAAACAATGTATTTAACGATCCGGATTATGCCCAAGTGGTATCTGAACTGAAGGAGAAACTTAATGAGCTAAGGAAAAAATACAAGGATTCCGATTCGTTGGGCAACCAGTATATTCAACTGTATAAGGACAAGGGATTGATAGAGGAGTAGGCAGTGGTCAGTGGTCAGTGGTCAGTGGTCAGTGGTCAGTTAAATTTGACAAAATGAGGGGGAATTAATGTAAATATCTCATAACCAATTATTTTTTTGGTTGATTTTATTTCCAGAACTTTCTATCCTTAACGCTATAGGCATCCACCAGGACTTCCTTTAAAACGGTAGTATCAATGTCTTCTAGGGATTTGTAACGAAGGGATTTCATCATTTTTCGTCCTTCTGTGTTCATTTGTTCCAAGTGCATCGTTAAATGGGCTGCGTTCCAGAACCCCAGATCCACATAATCCTTGCTTTGGTTTAAATAGCAGTAGGGTCTACCGTTGATGTAGTAAAAAGGGATTTTATATTTAAATTTTAACTCCACACCTGGAATGGAACCTTCAATGACAGATTGAAGGTACAGTAGAATACCTCTGTAGGGCTCTGACTGATTAAGGATAAATTCTTCAGCTGGATTCATGATAGACTTAATTTACCTTTTCTTAACCAAATGAACATATTTTTCTTTATTTTCAAGGTATCCTATCCATTATTTTTGAAAAAAACAACCAAAATGAAAAATACCATTGGAGCCTTGGCGTTACTTTTCACTTTCCTAGGCTTAAACGCCCAAACACATTCACATTCCGGGGCCCAGCCCCTATCCTATCCCGATGTCGACGGATATGTTACCTTGAAGACCGATCTACACATGCACAGTGTATTTTCCGATGGCAATGTTTGGCCAACTATTAGGGTACAAGAAGCGCTGCGAGAAAACTTGGATGCCATATCCCTTACCGAGCATTTGGAGTACCAGCCCCATAAAGAGGATATACCACATCCGGATCGTAACAGAGCCTACCATTTGGCCATGGAGGAAGCTAAGGAACACGAGCTATTAATAATCCCAGGTTCTGAAATAACGCGTTCTGCACCTGTTGGACATAACAATGCCGTTTTTATTACGGATGCCAATGAATTATTGCATGAAGATGCCAAGGATGCCTTTAGCACGGCAAAGAAGCAAAATGCCTTTGTATTTTGGAACCATCCCGCCTGGTATGCCCAAAGTCCGGCCGGAACCCCTATACTCAGTGATTTCCAAAAAGAGCGCATTAAAAAAGGTGAATTGCACGGTATTGAAGTCATTAATACTGTAGATTATTCCGAAGAATCACTTGCCCTGGCCCTTGAAAACAATTTAACCATTATGGGCACGAGTGACATTCACGGATTAATAGATTGGAGCTATACCCAAAAAGGGAACCATAGACCTATTACCTTGGTATTTGCCAAAGAAAAGAGCATAGAAGGATTAAAGGAGGCCCTTTTTGCAGGTAGAACAGTTGCCGTTTATAACGAGCTGTTGGTTGGGAAGGCCGAATACCTAAAGCCATTTTTGCAGACCAGTATTGAAATTGTGAAAGCAGCGTATATTGGAAAAACACAGGTTTTGGAAGTGGAACTCAAGAACATATCAAGTAGCGATCTATTGTTTGAGAATGCAATGGGCTACACCTTTTATGACAGCTCACCAGTATTTCGGATTTCCGCTGGAGATACGAAAATCTTAAAAATCAAAACCTTGGAAAAGCTGAATACCTTAACACTAAAACTAGAGGCCCTAGGAGCTTACACTGCTCCAAAAACACATCCAATAGTAGAGTGGAATGTTATAGTGGAATAAAAAACAGTCCTATTCAATCTACAAATGGTTTAATTGCCGATTTCAATTGCTTACCGCAACTGTTCACTGATTACTGTTCACTACCCTTTCGCCGTCCACATAATCCTGTAAATAGGCGAATCTTTTGGTAAGCTTTCCTTTTTTCGTCATTCTTGCACGTTCCAAAACCCCGTTCGCATCCCCGTTAAAAAAGGCGGGGATCACATATTTTACAAAGGCATCACCAAATCCAACACTGGCATCGCGCGGCAATTCGCAGGGCAAATTATCAACGGCCATGACTGCAATGGCATGGGGGCCCTTAAAATCCACTTCCGTTTCGGTGAGGGGGTCATAGCCATAAATGGGATCCGCTATTGTACTCGGTCTGATAGTTGTGGCAACGGGGCCATCGATATCACAGCTAACATCGGCCACTACTTTTATTCCAAAATCGGGATGCTTTGCATCTTCCCGTGTAAAAAGATAAGGTGCCTTATCACCGTAAAAATGACCGGCGATATAAAAATCGGTCACTTTGGCAAAACGAAAGAAATTGGACTTGTATTCCTCGGGATGAGCAAAAAAGTCGGCCTTATTACCTCTAACCCCATCTTTGCGCTTGTTATATTCGGAGGCATCTATCTGACAAAACACAGGTTCCGGGAACGTTTTATTCAGATAATCCGTCACCCCAACTTTTTTGATTTCCATGGCATCCAGCATTTCTTTGGCGCCATTGCCTACCCTTCCCCTACCCGTAAGGAGAATTTTAATATTTGGCAATTTCACCTTTTTAAGTTCCGAAATCAAAGCTTGCTGGTCCGCCAAAGTCTCTGCTTTTGGCAATTGAAACAAACCAAATTTAAGTCCGTAAGCCCTTAAACCATTATAGGCGCCAACAATTCCGGCATACCTCCCGAATGCCACCAAGCGCTGTCGTTTGGAATTGGTAATTACTTCATGATCATATAATTCGATATTCCTTTCCAAAACTGCCTTGAGCAATTGTCTGTTATAAGGTTGTTTTTTTATGGTATGGGAAAAAAAGAAGTATTGTTTATTGGGAATCAAATGATCTATGGGCACTTCTTTGACACCAATAAGCACATCGCATTTTTCCATTTCCGATGCGACCTGTATGCCCTTTGCCTCATACTCTTTATCACTGAAAACCCTAATAGGAGAAGGCTCGACCGTAATTTCCGCTTCCGGGAATTTGTCGAGTATCTTTACACAGGCATCCGGTGTTAGGACCACTCTACGATCGGGTGGATTTTTTCGTTCCCTTATTATCCCAATTTTCATAAATATATTTTTATAACTATATTCGCTAATAAAGTTATAAATATAACACATGACAAGTTGACTAGCAAAACTTTTTTTGGAATAGTTTTTGGAGTACCTTTGGCGACCGCGTTAGGGATAGAGGCGGCATCTTTTTTGATTTTCCTTGGACCGTGTTCGGGAAAAAATCAAAAAAATATAGCCGATAGCCCAACCTTTTTTGATATCTACAAGGTTTTCAAAACCTTGCAGGAGAAAAAAAAAGGGAACGCCCAAGAAAAGATTACATAGTTCATTGAAAAAAAAGATGAGAGAATATTTCTGCCGATGGCGGGATTTTATTCAACGAAATAATATTCCGCTGCTAGCGGAATCAAACCTGACTTTATCCTACGATTAGGCAGGTTGGATAAAATATCCCGCCAATGGCGGGATTCAATTCGATTACGGTACGCCTGGGCGCACCTATCTCATTGAAGGGGCCGACTGGTTTTGACAGCGAGACCAATTGGAATGTAAGCATGCCGAGCGCTGGGCTACAGCTCGTTAATCTCATTTTCCACACTTTTTAATTGGCGAAAATAATTACGCTCTTGCCGCTTAATCCGAATCATAGTAGGATTTAGCCTCGTCCCTACAAGGTAGGGAAGCGAGATGTTTCTGGGAAGCCCTTGTTGACGGCGTCCCTTTCAGAAGCACCATCAAAGTCAACACAAGGGTAGTGAAGCTTCGGCACTATCACCAAAACTTAAGAAGATAAGTGTGTATTAGGCTGTTTCTAGTCAGGTGCACATCGAAAATCAATTAGGAACTAAGCATGTAGAAGGCATTGTAATTGCTTGTTTGGACGAGGGTTCGAATCCCTCCGGCTCCACGACACTCAAAAATACGCAGCAGACTAAAGGCATGAAAAAATGCCAAGCTGGCTTGAGTATTTTTGAACACTTTAGGATGCCCATTGTGATAACAATGGGTATTTTTATTTGCAACATTGCGAGAATTAGGGATATGTAATCCTCCGGCTCCACGATCACCCACAACTGCATTTTGGATCAAAACATTAAAAACCCAACAAGTTTACTTGATGGGTTTTTAATGTTTTTAGACTTCTGGCTTGAAAAGTCAGGCAGTTGTACTTGCAGTACGGGAACCATTAGGGAAAACCGAAGGTAATCCCTCCGGCTTCACGATTAAGCGCAACTGGTTTGCGAATTACAACATTAAAAGCCCGGCAAGTTTACTTGATCGGGCTTTGTTGTTTTAAAGCGCCTGGACTGCAAGGACAGCCAGTTGCATTTTCAGAACGGGAACCATTAGGGATATGCAATCCTCCGGCTCCACTTAAAAAAGGCTACCCTATAGGTGGCCTTTTTGCGTTCGGCCCGTCGAATTGAAGCCAGCGCACTAGTTCGCCCCTTAGCTAAAATATACACTCTAACTATTTCTGCGAGCTTCACCGATTCATTTTCATCAATCGGAAAACTAGAAATAATGGTATCTTCGGAACAACAATAATTGAATATGTCGAACGTCAAATCTTGGTTACGAACCCTTATTGACCTTTTGGAAGTCTTTTTTAACAGCTCGCAACAAAGCAAACGAGGCAGAACTTGGCACCACCATGTAGTGCCCTATGAGGAAGGTTGGGCTGTACGTCGCGAAGGCAACCAACGGATAACCAGTAAACATCGAAAACAGAGCACGGCCATACGCAAGGCCAAAAGTTTAGCTAGAAAATACAAGGCCGATGTCATTATTCATCGAGAGAGTGGCGGTATACGAGACCGGATTAGCTATGATGATTAAGAATTAAATTCAATGTAGGAAGCCATTGGGATTTTAAAAGAAGAACTATCAGAGTTATAAACAAGAGGAATTTTTCACATACCCTTATTAAAATTTAACATTTTAAAAATTAAAATGTTTACAAAAGGCCGGTTGGCCATTTATATAAAATCATCAGCCAGTTCCCTGATAATTTATATAATTTTTAGAATTCTTGGCCCAAAATAGCATATCCCTAATTCTCGAATTTTTATTTGCAATGTGGATGAATTAAACGGTTGACTTTGTCTCTGGAACATTGAATTTTGTTCGATTCTTATTCAAAAAACCCACCAAGAAATCCTTATATTGGGTTCCCATAAAGGGATTTCTAAGGCAAAATATTGCCCTTGCCCATTTTCAAACTTAATAGGGAACCTAAAACATAATTACTATTGAAACCACTTTACAATTTTTATATCCTTCTCTTGGTCCTAATGGCTTCATGCCAACAAGGCAAAAATGAAAAATCAACAAAAGAACTGCCTAAAATTGCCATTGCAGGTCTGGGAATAGAAAGCAGTACCTTTTCACCTGCCTTAACCCATGAAGAAGCCTTTCACGCCAAAGTAGGTGACTCTATTTTTGGCAAGTACCCGTTTCTACAAATAGATTCTTTAAATAGGAATAGGGCACAATGGGTGCCTACCTTGGTCGGGAAATCATTGCCAGGCGGAACAGTAACCCGTGAGGCATACGAATCCTTGGTAACAAAAACCTTAAAATTATTAAAGGAAAATGGTCCCTATGACGGACTTTTCTTTGATATACACGGTGCCATGAGTGTGGTTGGATTGGACGACCCTGAGGGCGACCTCATAGAACGTATTAGGGACGTGATAGGGACCGAGGTCCTCATATCCACCTCTATGGACCTTCACGGAAATGTGTCCGAAAAATTGGCAAAACATACCGATTTGATCACTTGTTATAGAATGGCACCCCACGAGGATGCCATCCAATCCAAAAAAAGGGCGGTCACCAATCTTCTGGAACGACTTGAAAATGGTAAGGGTAAGCCCCAATACAAGGCTTGGATCCCCGTACCCATATTATTGCCCGGTGAAAAAACCAGTACCCGAATTGAACCGGGTAAAAGTCTATATGCAAAAGTTCCCGATATAACCAATGAAGAAGGTATTATTGACGCGGCTATCTGGATTGGATATGCTTGGGCGGATGAACCGCGTAACCATGCCGTAGTAATGGTTACCGGCGATGACAAGGAAAAAGTTGAAAAAGGGGCAGAAATGTTGGCTCAAAACTTTTGGGATGTGCGAAATCAATTTGAATTTGTTGCTCCAACGAAAACTTTGGAAGAAAGTTTAAAAATGGCCCTAGCCAGTAAAAAACATCCATTTATGATCAGTGATATGGGAGACAACCCAACTGCTGGCGGTGCAGGAGACGTTACCTGGACATTGCAACAATTATTGGCCAGGCCGGAATTTAAATCGGACAAAGGTCCTTCCTTGATTTATGCTTCTATCCCAGGACCAGAATTTGTTGAAAAAGCCCTTGAATTAGGCGTAGGTGAAAAAATTAAGGCCATGGCCGGTGCAGCCGTTGATGACCGATTTGCAGGTCCTTTGGAACTGGAAGGAACCATAGAAGCTATCAAGGCCGGTGATGTGAACGCAGAAGTGGAGGTCGTTGTTAAAATTGGAAGTGTACGGGTAATCGTTACCAAAAAAAGAAAGCCGTACCATTATTTAAGCGACTTTACCAATTTAGGATTGAATCCCAAAGAAACCGATATCATTGTAGTCAAGATAGGTTACTTGGTACCAGAACTGTACGACATGCGCGGCGATTGGGTTATGGCATTGACCCCAGGTGGTGTAGATCAAGATCTTAATAGATTGGGTTATAAACGTATCAAAAGACCAATGTTTCCATTGGACAGTACTATGGCCCAACCGGATTTGAAAGCCCATTTTATTCCGGCTTCCAATTCAACCGAATAATTATGAATAACCTTATTTAAAAGGGTTATTGCAGGTTACATTTAATATCCTCCTTTGTTTATCATCTAAACGTAGTATGTTCCGATAGCTAACAGTTTATCCAAATTACTGCTAAAGCAAACGCAGCAAAAAAATCAATACAAACGCCATCGGTATTGGCAAAACCCAAACCCATTTCCCTAAGACATTATTAACAATTATGATTTTGCCAATACAGAAATGGCCCGATAAAAGATTTTTAGGAAAATTATTGTCCAACCTAAATCTAGCGGCTACTTGGCAGAATATTATCGGCAAAAGCCATAATAACAGATGAAGGCAACGATAAATGGCAGCTAATGCACAATCGGCAATTAATTTACCTGAACCCGATTTTGTAGGTGTGGAAAATATACAATTGGGTGTGCCCACCAATTACGAACTGGATTTATGGGACCGGATACGTAGTTCGGTACAGGTAGAAAAATTCAGGTCGGAAGCTAGCCTTTATGATTACCGAACAGCAACAATAATCCAAAACCAAAGTCCAAAAAACAACGTACCGGTGGATAAATGAAATAGGCCCAATCCATGACTAAACGAATTGAAAAATACAAAAGGAATATAGGGTTAGCTTCTCCCCTAACGATTACATTTCCAACAAACAATAAAAACACGACTATCAACTACATGGCTGCACCACACAAAGGCTTAGTGTCCTTGCAAAAAGTAATCAAAGCCCAATCCCCAAAATTGAACCAGTCTACAAAATAAACAAAGCGAATAATTTTACAGTGAAGTGTTATGTAGTCCCTCCGTCTCTATGGTCTTGAACAGATTGGACAGAATGGAGTCTGACAATGGCTTTACTATAAAGTCTTTTACTATAGCATAGGTTTTGGCCTTTTCAATGTCTTGATTATCTATTGAAGAACTCACTATATACACTCTTGGCTTATTCTCGATGGGCAATTTTACAAATTCATCCAAAAATTCCCATCCATCCATGATGGGCATATTTAGGTCCAAAAAGATAACATCGGGCAGTTTTTCGCCGGATTTAGCCATTGAAGAAAGATTTTCCAAAGCTTCCTTACCATCCTCATGTACAATAACAGAGGAACCAAAACTGCTGTTGTAGTTTAATAAAACTTTGGTTCCATAAACAAAAATGGGATCATCATCAATAATGCATACTGTTTCTATCTTCATAACCTTAAAAAGTGTAAAAAGGCACACTCATATCGCTAGTGCATAGTACTCTCCGAATGATTACAGTGGGTTATTATCAAGCTACAATAATCACAGAAATAATGCCAAGGATTTGACGCTCCTTATTTTGGGTAAGTTTAATTTTTTATAAAGTAATATTTTTCCTATAAATTTTGTTTATACAAATGTAGGCAAAAAAATCAAACAGAAACTGTGTATTTTATTCCAAACACCTGCATTTCAACGTATAAAGCTGCATTTCAAATAATAGTTAACACGATTTGCCTATGGTCGGTATTTATTATGGGCATAGAACTCCTGCATAGCCTGCTTCAGACCAATTACTTTAATGGTCAGAAACGTGGAAAAAAAATCAGATTTGTTCCATAACCAATATAGCACATACCTCAACATCATTTTTAATAATCTAATACCCTTCAGCCCTATTTAATATATAGCTTTTAACTTTTTCACCTTCCTTTAATTCGTTCAAAATCCAGGTATCCTTGTTTTCGCCATTGAGCAACCTCCAATTCTTTTCAGGCTTAACTAAAAGTTTTTTTACATCTCTCGGAAAGGCATTTGCCGCTCTTGCATTTTCCCAAGTCCTTATTACCTTAAATATGGCCTCCTTTTCTGGACAGCTTTCCACATCTTTCTGATTTAAATAGAGACTATAGGTAGTGCCAAGCCCTACTGAAATTGCCTGTATATGTTCATATTGCTCAACAGTGCAATTGGCATTGATAGGAAAATTTCCACCCATACCCACCGGAAAATAATTGGCATACGTTACATCCCTAAGATCCTTTCCCTGACTTGTGGCACTTCCCCATTCCCTAGTTTCTACATCATATAAATTCTTCCCCCCTCCTACATTCCATATACTTTGATAATGCCATGAACCTTCAGATAGGGTAGCTCCCGTAAATCGGATAGGAGGAATACCGTGCATAGCGGCTCTATCGAACATTTTTCTAAAAAAACGCTTGGCCGAATAGTATCCGTGCCCATTATTGAACAAAAACTCCTGTCCGTCAAAATCGTAATAGCCCAAGCCGTTAATAAAACTTACATCAGCATAGTACTCTGCAATTTTATCCTGAAGCCCTATATTAGGTATCAATCCGTCATAGCCATAGTTTATGGTCACCTGAAGTTTGTATATGGTGTCGTTGGTTTTATGTGCTGTTGGAGTGGTCCCCCAATAACCCCTCTTTACATTTAGAAGTCGATAAGGCTCCTCTTGGGAAACGCCCAGGTAATGTATAAGCTCCTTGCCTATTTTTACCATATTCAGATTTTCCGCATGGCCTTCCCAACTGCCTATCTCGTCCATATATTTGGGATCGTCTACTAGTATAATGGTATCTATTGGACTGATGCCTTTCGTCAACAAGCGTTTTTGCTGATAGCACAAACTATCGCTTGGAACGGGACTGGCATCTTTGGTGCCTGGAGCTAATGCTGTAGTAATCGGAGTTCTACCTATTGTAATACCGTATTTTCCCGCCATATTGGCAAACTCTTTATGTGATAAATTTCCAGAAGTAAATTTTAACGGTTTTTTCTCAAATCTCTTTCCATCTATATACCCCTCGTTACCACGATCTGGACGTAAAAAGCTCTGGTCATAAAGACTGATCGCCTTAAAACCCAATCTGGAAGCATAGGACACAATACTATCGTAAAGACCTCCGCTGGTAATGGCATCCGGAACATAAGCAGCAGGGTCTTTCACCCATTTTCCATCTATCGTGGGATAGGGAAGTCCTTCAGACAAAACAATATCCTGAATCACATCCATCAAGGCCGTGCTATCCGGACTGCCCCATAAAGCCACCGAAGACCCAATATAATCAACACCAGGTACAGGTTCAACTTGAAGATGGTTGGGCGTATTTGCCTCCATATTGGGTATAAGTGAAAAATAAACCTCCCTTTTTTTTGTTCTGTCCCTTGAATTATAGGTGATAGAGATCCTTCCCTTGTTATCAATTTCAGCAGCGTTGCCATACAAAATCCTATAATAAGGTTCCTTGTGGGCATAAAAGGCTACGTCACTAATTCCGTTGCCGCCCAAGGTAAAAATTTGCCCCTCAAACAGGTCTTCCGGTAATGGATATTGAATAGTATCGGGTGAGTGGATAACATATTGAAAAGGAGCAGCATCCCCAATGGTCCTGGAAGTACCACCTAAGGTATTGTCGTCCAGGGCCAGCATCCCGACGGCATAATTGACCGTTTCACTGGTATCTCGGGCTACACCAATGATTTCCCCAAAAAGATTAGTGATATTGGTATGGATAGAACCCCATTGCACCCCTTCAATATCTTCCCGGTTGGTCAAGGAAACAAGAGTGAATTTTAGATACTTGTCCTTCTGCTCAACTCTGATTTCAGCTCTGGAATTGTTGGGATAGGCAAGCTCTATAATATGGGGTTGTTTAAAATCGACACTCAGCGGGCGGTACAAGGTGTCTAGCTTGCTATTGTACAAAGTCAATAATGGAGATGGCCTATCAGAAGGACTCAACTCCCTTGGCTGTGACTTTGTAAGGTCTTTAATGCTATAAATTAGGCCTTGGTCATTAATACTTATTCGCAAATAATTTGTACTAAAACTGGTTTTCGAATTTTGGGAACAGCCAAGTACCAAAACCAATAATGGCAAGAGAAAAACTACACACCAATTTTTCTTTAAATAATGACCGACATTTAGAATTGTATTTATCAATTTGTTTACTATTTATAATTAAAAAGGTTTCTTATTAACATTGCCAAAAACAAATCCTGGATAGTAGTAGCTACATCCCTAATCAATATTTGTATTGGATATATCGATGCCGATAGTAAGGCTATCCTTTGCAATGGAATCCAGGGGCATCTCGCCTGGAAAAATACCTTGTACACTATCAATTTCCACGGGTTTATCTTTTAATATGGCAAGGGTATCCTTAATTCTCAATTCCAATAAATAGGTAGAATCTGTTTGAGCCAACTCATAAGCCTCCTTCGCATTGGATTCTACAAAAGGCCTACAGGGAAAATAATCAAAATCGTACTCAAAATTGGTGAGCAAAGGTCTTTTCCAATAACTCAAATTCTTAAATATGGAGGCTACAATTGGCAGGGCTGTATTGGCACCAGAACCCATACTCGTGGATGCAAACTGCACCCGTTTGTCAAAGGTACCCACCCAAGAACCTACAACCAACTCCGGGGAACAACCAATAAACCAGCCATCGCCATTATTTTGGGTAGTTCCCGTCTTTCCTATAATATTAAAAGGAATCTCATAACCCAACAAACGCGACCCCGTGCCATTCCGAATAACACCTTCCATCATTTTTTGCAAGGCCTTAATGTTTTCGGAGCTAGCTACCCTTCCTTCGTACCGTGGTTTTGCTTCGAACAAAACATTGCCCTGTTCATCTTCTATACGATCAATGGCATAAGGTTTTATTTTGTTTCCACCATTGGAAATACTGGCATATGCAGTTACCATTTCCAACAAACTGATATCGGCCGTGCCCAATACAATGGATGGCACATTCGGAAGTTCCGAGCCTATACCCATTTTCTTTGCCTGGTCCAAAACCCTCTCCGTACCGGTCCTCAGTTGAAGGGTCACCGAAACCGTATTTATAGAATTTGCCAAGGCACCATGCATGGAATAACTGCCCCCATACTTATTATTCGAATTTCGCGGTCTCCAATCCTCGTATTTGGAATATGTTATTAAATTATTGTCATAATAATTACACGGGTCCTCCCCTGCCTGCAAAGCCGCCAAATAGGTAATAGGCTTAAAAGTAGAGCCGACCTGTCTTGGCGTAACAACATTGTCTATTTGGCTAAATCCGTAATCGATACCACCTACATAGCCCATTATCCTACCAGAATTACTGCTGACCGCTATAACCCCGGCATGTAATCTATTGATGCTTTTTGCTATAGAATCTTCCAACGACTGCATTTGTTCTTCATACCCCTTGCCGATTACCCAATATTTTCTTTTCCGCTTTTCCTTTACAAAGGCTGCTATTTCCTCCTTGGTCCTACCCCTTTGTAGCATTTGCTTTACTTCGCTATTTTGATCCACCAATTTTTGGAGTAGCACCTCTTTACCACCCTCTGTAGTTGCTGCTGCCCAATACGTATCCATAAGTTTCTGGAGATTGTCCACCTGTCTATGCAGGGCAGCTTCCGCATATTTCTGTATGTTCGTATTTAAAGTAGTATAAATGTTTAACCCGTCTGCCTCCAAATCGTAAGTATGACCGTCGGGAGCAGGGTTGTCTTCAGCCCATAAAGCAAACTTCGTTGCTACATAATCCTTAAAATAAGCAGAAAAGGAGGACACCTTCTTTGGGGTCTGATAATCCAATTTCAGGGGAGTCTGGGCTTCTTCAAAAGTTTCAGGGGTAATATAATCGTATTTAAGCATTTGGGACAGTACCACATTACGTCTCTGTTCGGCCCTTTCAGGAAAATTTCTTGGATTATAATAGGAAGGTGCCTTTAAGAGACCTACCAGGGTGGCACTCTCGGTTAAAGTAAGTTCTTCAGGGGCTTTGTTAAAGAAGCGCAAGGCCGCTTTTTCAATTCCATAGACATTTTCACCAAAGGAAACCGTATTGAAGTACAGCAATATAATATCCTCTTTATCATAAATACTTTCCAGTCTTCTGGCTATAAATATCTCCCTGATTTTATTGATGGGCGTAGAAAGGAAAAACTGTTTCTCCCTACCGAACAAATTTTTGGCCACCTGTTGGGTGATGGTACTGCCACCTCCTGCATTTTGCTGCAAAATGATGGATTTTATCAATACCCTTGCATAACTCTTGTAGTCTATCCCCCTATGCTCGTAGAACCGTGAATCTTCGGTGGCCACAAGTGCCTGTATTAGGGCAGGTTTTATTTGTGAACTATCGGCATTTGATCTATTTTGAAGATAATAATACCCAATGGGCTCTTTATTGGAGGCATAGATTGTAGAGGTTACAGGGTTTTTTAAGGTTTTTAAATAGGCCTTGGTCGGTAACTTCCCAAACGCACCTAGGTAAATAAGCAGGAAAAGTAAAAACAGACTGCAAAATCCTGCAATAGCTGCAAAAAGCACCGATTTAAAAGGATGTTGCCGAACATAGACAACTAACCGCCCGAAACTCGACCAAGTTTGTACCAGAACCTTCTTTACACCTTCAATTATCATAATACCTTTTGACAAATTTCTACAATTAAAACTCGAATACAAATAAAAATAATTCAATATTCATTATTAGTTCTCTTTTTCAGCTTAAATAAATTTTACTGAGATTATATAAAATAATAATCCAGCGAAACAATAGTACTAATGTCATTATTAATTTTGAAGAGACCCTTAATACATAAATAGGGAACCAGCACGAATTTTCAATTATAGCCCTTGGACCATTGTGCAGAAACAAATTGTATTGATTTACATCAGAAATAAATATAATTACACCGATTATATCTACATTAACTTTTATAATTTGTAGTTGTTCTTTATCTTGCTGACTAATTGCTTTTTAGAGGTCCAATATTCATTATTAAAATGAATTATAATTTTAAGATAAATTGTAATATTTGCTCTTTATCTTTGTAAAACAATGTGGAATTCCTTTAAGCAAAGTAGATTGATAACCGCAGTTAAATACGTATCTGAAAATACTGTATTTTTTGTTTTGATGGCATTATAGGTTTTAATGCTTACGACAGGAAGTTTATTTACATATTAGAACCCGATCTTATGATAACACAGGTAACAAAAGGCATTAAAATTTCGGTAAACACCAGTTTTGAAGGAACTTTCTTCAAGAACTACAAAATGCATTTTGCTTTCGGCTATACCATAACTATAGAAAACCAAAGCAAGGATTCTGTTCAATTAACATCACGTCATTGGCAGATTTATGATTCCTTGAATGAATTGGAAGTATTGGACGGCGAAGGGGTAATTGGGAAAAAGCCGGTTATCAAACCTGGAGAATCGCACACATACAGCTCTGGGTGCCTATTGGCTTCAACCATTGGGGCCATGAAGGGTCATTACAACATGGTCAGCATTAATAATTCCGAGAAGTTTAGGGTCTACATCCCTACTTTTAAATTTAGCGCCCCCTTTGCATTAAATTAAATTGCAAACCCTTTTTTACTAACTAATATTTCCATGATGTTACATTATGGAAAATGCAGTGCGTCGTATCAACAATAATATCCGTGATTCCCGCAACTTAATATTAGTATTCTTTCACCATACCCCAAAATTCACTTAGCACTTAGTTTTATTTTCGCTAATGCATTTAGTACCTTTGCCGATAATTTGAACTTAAAAAATAATTATCATGGGCAAAGGATTTTTTCAAGTCCCCACGGCATATAACGAACCTATTAAAAGTTATGCCCCCGGCACTCCAGAGCGGGATGAAGTACTAAAACAATACAGTGCCTATTTCAATGGCAACGCAGACATTGCCATGTATATAGGCGGAAAAGATGTAAAATCTGGAAATACCAGAACCATTTCCCCTCCTCACGATCATCAGCACATAGTTGGCCAATACCATACTGCCAACAAGGAAGATGTGTCCAATGCCGTATCCAACGCTTTAGAAGCTAGGAAACAATGGGCAGATTTGGAATGGGAACAACGTGCTGCCATATTCCTAAAGGCCGCGGAATTGATTTCGGGACCATATAGGGCAAAAATCAATGCCGCAACTATGATTGCGCAATCAAAAAATATACATCAGGCCGAGATTGATGCTGCCTGTGAACTTATAGATTTCCTCCGTTTCAATGTGGAATACATGTCCCAGATCTACGAGGAGCAACCAGATTCTGCAGAAGGTATTTGGAACAGGGTAGAATACCGTCCATTGGAAGGTTTCATCTACGCCATAACCCCATTTAATTTTACTGCAATTGCAGGAAACCTTCCTGCAAGTGCTGCAATGATGGGAAATGTGGTATTGTGGAAACCTAGCGACAGTCAGGTGTTTTCTGCTAAGGTAATCGTGGATATCTTTAAGGAAGCCGGGCTACCCGATGGTGTTATAAATGTGGTTTACGGAGATCCTGTAATGATTACAAAAATAGCTTTGGACAGTCCGGATTTTGCCGGAATCCATTACACTGGGTCCACCCATGTATTTAAGGAATTGTGGAAACAGATTGGAAACAATATCCACAAATACAAAACCTATCCTAGGATTGTTGGCGAAACTGGAGGTAAGGATTTTATTATAGCGCATCCTACCGCCAACCCAAAACAGGTTGCAACTGCCATTGTAAGGGGTGCTTTCGAATTCCAAGGCCAGAAATGTAGTGCCGCCTCCAGGGTTTACCTTCCAAAATCTATCTCCAAGGAAATATTGGATTTTGTAAAAACCGATGTGGAATCGTTCAACAAACCGGGTTCTCCAGAGGATATGGGCAACTTTATTACAGCCGTTATCCATGAAGCCTCTTTTGACAAATTGGCCAAGTACATTGACCAGGCCAAACAGGACAAGAATGCCGAAATTTATGTGGGCGGAAATTATGACAAATCCAAGGGATACTTCATAGAGCCTACCGTGATTGTAACCACCGACCCAAAATACACCACCATGGAAACCGAACTTTTCGGCCCTGTGGTCACCATTTACGTGTATGAGGACAAGGATTGGTCCAAGACACTTAAATTGGTAGATAGCACCTCCGAATACGCACTTACCGGCGCCGTACTCTCTGGAGATCGTTATTCTATTGCCGAAGCAACCAAAGCATTGCAGAACTGTGCCGGCAACTTTTATATTAACGACAAACCAACAGGTGCCGTTGTAGGACAGCAGCCATTTGGTGGAGCACGGGCTTCGGGCACCAACGACAAGGCCGGTTCCGCCCAAAACCTTTTGCGTTGGGTATCCCCAAGGTTAATAAAGGAAACTTTTGTAACCCCAGTAGATTACAGATACCCGTTCTTGGGATAAGGTTATAAAACTATATTGTAAAGGCCCGTATCTGCAAGTAGCAGATACGGGCCTTGCTTATTATAAAGTTCCACCCACTATAGGCAATCATATGCCCATGGCCTACACTTTAAAATTGATAATTTCGGCTACCCAAAAACGATTATTATCGGAATAAACCTAGGCAAAAGGATAGATTTAACATAAATTAAAGCATCTTTCACACAATTATAATGTAAATTTAACGTTAAGTTATTGTAAATTTACAGTCAATTTAAAGTTAACATTAAAGCAAGTGACCATGAAAGAAAGCATAGAAAACAAAACACAGAGTAAAGCAAAAAGTTTTTCATTTAGAAATATCCCTAATTACATAAAGGCCTATGCCAAAACCTGTAGGGAGTCTTATTACCACATGTTAAGCCTATAGAATTAGCCCTTAAATTTTACGGGTAAGTACACCAACTTTTTGGTTTCAAAAAATTCCTCTTCAAAAATTTCCGAAAGATTATAGATTTCCACGGTACGGTAATCCCTTAATTCTTCTTCCAGGTCTCCCCCTTTTAAATACAGGATTCCATTTTTCCGTTCGTGTTCCGATTTCTTTTTTATTTTACCTTTCACCCAATGTGTAAAAGTTGGCATGGCCGCTACTGCCCTGCTAACAATAAAATCGAACTGCCCCTTAATTTCTTCCACTCTTAAATTAACCGCAGTGACATTTTCAATTTCCAGCCCCGCCACAACCTCCTGCACCACTTTGATTTTTTTCCCTATGGCATCGACCAGTGTAAAATGGGTCTCGGGGTACAAAATAGCCAAGGGTATCCCAGGAAATCCACCTCCGGTTCCTACGTCCAATACTTTTGCCCCGGGATTAAATTTTATAAATTTGGCTATTGCCATTGAATGTAGCACATGTCTTAAATACAATTCATCTATATCTTTCCTGGAAACCACATTTATCTTTACGTTCCAATCCTGGTACAAATGTTGCAATTTTTCAATCTGCTGTTTCTGCAAATCGGTTAAATCCGGAAAATATTTATAAATAATTGTGTAGTCCATTTTGTTTAGTTAAATTTTTGCAAAAATAGCACTTTAATAGGCATGGCCTAAGTTTTAACCAAGCAGTTATACTTAATTTGGGCTCGATTTACCGTATATTTACAAAAAATTAAATCATGGAGAACAGACCCATAAGATTTTCACGAAAAGACTCTGCCCAATTTTTCAAAACCCTAAATAAGCGCGTTAATGATTATTTCAAAGAAAACAACCTTAAAAAGACAGGGAACTGGAAATTGCACTTAAAAACAGCAGTAATGTTTGCCTTATTTTTGGCACCTTATTTTCTAATTCTAACCCTAGGACTTCCAAATTGGGCCAATTTATTACTCACCATTACCATGGGCATTGGCATGGCGGGAGTTGGGATGAATGTAATGCACGACGGGAACCACGGTTCCTATTCCAACAAGAAATGGGTAAACAAACTAATGGGAGGCAGTATCTATATTCTGGCCGGCAACGTTTACAACTGGCAGGTACAACACAATGTGCTGCACCACACCTATACCAATATCCATGAACACGATGAAGATTTGGAAGCAGGAAGGATTTTGAGGTTTTCAAAGCATGCCAAATGGCACAGATTCCATAAATTTCAGCATTTTTACTCCATATTCCTTTATGGCCTTCTTACATTCAATTGGGCAATAACTACGGATTTTCAGCAAATGTACCGCTATACCAAAAGAAAATTGGCCTATGGCAAGTTTCCAAATCCATTTATGAACTGGAGTATGCTGGTAGTCACCAAGTTAATATATATAACCGTTTGGATCATAGTACCTATGGTATTTCTGGATATTGCCTGGTGGAAAATTCTTTTAGGCTTTTTCATAATGCATTATGTTGCCGGAGTAATACTGAGCGTAGTTTTTCAATTGGCACATGTTGTGGACGAAGCGGAAACACCACTACCTGAAAAGGACGGTACCATGAAAAATACCTGGGCCATTCACCAGTTGTTCACCACTGTAAATTTTGGCACTAATAACCGTGTAGTAAACTGGTTTACAGGGGGATTAAACCATCAAGTGGAACATCATATTTTCCCGAACATCAGTCATATTCATTACACAAAAATTGCCAAAATTGTTAAAGAGACTGCAAATGAATTTAATTTACCATACAACGAATATAAAACTACAAGAAAAGCTATAATTTCGCACTTTAAACATCTAAAGGAACTGGGCAAAAAACCCAAATTACAATATCAGTAAATTATAACAGAAAAATGAAGAACCATTTATCCGATAGGATCAATTCCATGTCCACCTCGGCCACATTGGCTATGGCCGCTAAAGCCAGAGAATTAAAAAATGAAGGTAAAGATATCATAGGCTTAAGTCTAGGAGAACCTGACTTTAACATCCCTGATTTTATCAAGGAAGCCGCCAAAGAGGCCATAGACCAAAATTATAGTAGCTATTCTCCTGTGGATGGTTATGCCGATTTAAAGCAGGCCATTGCCAATAAATTTAAAAGGGACAATGGACTTACTTATGGCCTTAACCAGATTGTAGTCTCTACTGGAGCAAAACAATCTTTGGCCAATATAGCGATGGTAATGCTCAATGACGGCGATGAAGTTATTCTTCCAGCTCCTTATTGGGTAAGCTATAGCGATATTGTGAAATTGGCCCAGGGTGTGCCCGTAGAAGTACCCACGAGCATTGACACCGATTTTAAGATGACACCGGAACAATTGGAGAAGGCCATTACCCCTAAGACCAAAATGATGTGGTTCAGCTCCCCTTGTAATCCAAGTGGATCTGTTTACAACAAGGAAGAATTGGAAGGTTTGGCCAAAGTATTGAGAAAACATCCCAATATTTTTGTGGTATCCGATGAAATTTATGAGCATATCAATTTCAGGGGAGGTCATGTTAGTATTGCCAACATTGAAGGCATGTACGACCGCACCATTACGGTAAACGGTGTCTCCAAGGCATTTGCAATGACCGGATGGCGTATAGGATACATAGGAGGTCCGGATTGGATTGCCAAGGCTTGTACCAAATTCCAGGGCCAGATTACCAGTGGTGCAAATTCCATTGCCCAGCGCGCTACCATAGCCGCACTAGATGCACCTATATCCTCCATTAAATTTATGATAGACGAATTCCACAAAAGACGTGATCTTGTATTGGAACTATTGGGAGAAATAAAAGGATTTAACCTTAATGTCCCTGAGGGAGCATTTTATGTATTTCCGGATATTTCCAGCTTTTTTGGAAAAACAATTAACGGGACATTGATCAATAATGCTTCCGATTTTGCCCTATACCTATTGGAAAAGGCAAATGTAGCAACCGTAACCGGTGAAGCCTTTGGAAACGCTAATTGCATACGTATCTCTTACGCTGCTTCCGAAAAGGAACTAAGGGAAGCAATAGCTAGAATAAAGGCTGTTTTATAATACAGACTTTAGACACATAAAAAAAATGGACGTCCTAACCGACGTCCATTTTTTTATTATTTTTTTTGTATCCTAAGTACGTTTCCAAAAATAAGGCGAAAGCAGGATCAATACCGTAAACAGCTCCAACCTACCCAAAAGCATTAGAAATCCACACCACCATTTCCCCAAAGCCGGAAGGCTGTTAAAATTGACCAAAGGATTTAATGTCCCCAAGGCCGGACCTACATTACCCAGCGAGGATGCTGCCCCTCCTACAGCACTTTCAAAGTCCAATCCCAGTGCACCAAGTACCAAGGATCCAATAATAAAAAGCAACATATAGAGTACAAAGAATGCAATTATATTATACACGATATTTTCGGGTACGGTCTTATTGTTATACCTAACAGGAATAATAGCATTGGTATGTAGTGTACGCTTAAACTCCAGCAGACCATTCTTAATAATAAGCAAGTGCCTCATCACCTTGATACCTCCTGCCGTTGAACCGGCAGAGCCCCCAAGGAAAAACAGTCCAAAAAAGAATATGGTCAAAAAAGGCGTCCACGAAGTAAAATCGGCGGTAACAAAGCCGGTAGTCGTAATTACCGAGACCACTTGAAACAAGGTATGCCTAAATGCGCTTTCCCACTCCCCCAATACCATGGGATGAAAATCGGACACCGGTACATTGGCCTGAAAATAAACTACCAAACTGGCCACTATGGTAAAGCAAAAAATAAAGATGGAATAGAATTTAAATTCCTCATCCATAATCACTTTTTGCACTTTGCCTTTAAAGGCATAATAGCTTAATACAAAATTGCTACCGGCCAAAAACATAAACAAAATAACAATGTATTGTATCATGGGCTGATCGTTCCAATAGGCCATACTGGCATTTTTGGTAGAAAATCCCCCAGTGGAAAGGGTTGCCAAAGAATGGTTTACTGCATCAAAAAAGGACATTCCCGCCAATTTCAACAATAGGGTCTCGGCCACAGTATAACTAAAGTAAATCAACCAAAGTCGCTTGGCCGTATCCGTAATCCTAGGATGTAATTTGTCCCCACTTGGCCCAGGAGCCTCCGCGGCAAACAATTGCATTCCCCCTATACCCAATAGTGGCAAAATAGCAATAGCAAGAACTATAATCCCCATTCCCCCGATCCAATGCGTTAAACTCCTCCACAATAAGATCCCTTCCGGTAAAGCCTCTATATCGTCCACAACCGAGGCACCGGTAGTAGTATATCCGGATATGGTTTCAAAAAAGGCATTGGTAACGTCCGGAATGGACCCGGAAAAAAGATAGGGCAACATCCCCGATGCGGACATGACCAACCAACCAAAAGTAACAATGATGTATCCTTCCTTTCGTTTAACCTCTTTTTTGTGATTTCGCGTATAGAACATGGCCAAAACACCTACAAGCATTGTAACCACGGCCGCAAGGGTAATATCCAAAGTAGCCCCATCGTCATAAACTCCACTTACCACTGCAGCTAAAATCATAAAAAAACCATTACAAAGTAATAGCAATCCCATGAGGTGAAAGATAATTTTCGAATTTAGGCCCATACTATAGGAATAGCTTTTCAATTTTTGGAATGGCACTTGGTAAACAACATACCACTACCCTATCTCCCTCAGTAATTCTAAATCCTCCTAAGGCAATAATCCCTTGATTGTCCCGGATTACCCCTCCAATGGTAGCTTCCCTAGGAAATTCCAGCTCCCTAATTATTTGCCCGTTTACTTGGGATGTTGGCTTAACAATGAATTCCAAAATCTCTGCATTTAAATTATTCAGCCGGGTCATCGCTACTATTTCGCCTTTCCGGATATGCCTAAAAATATTATTCGCAGCCAACAGTTTTTTGTTGAGCAGGGTATCTATACCTATGGAATGGGATAATTGAAAATAATCCATGTTCTCCACTAGGGCAATTGTCTTTTTAACATTCTTGGATTTAGCCACCAAGCAAGACATTATATTCGTTTCAGAATTTCCGGTAACAGCTACGAAAGCATCCATGGCCTCCAAATTTTCCTCCTCCAACAGCTCTACATTTCTGCCATCGCCATTTATGATAAGGGCATTGGGCAGTTCATCTGCCAAGTCAAAGGCCTTTTCCTTATTTTTCTCTATAAGCTTTACATTAAACCTATTTCTGCAAAGATCCCTTGCGGTTTTGAATCCCACCTTACTACCGCCAAGTATCATAACGTTTTTGATTTCCTTTTTCTCCTTACCGGTGAGTTTGTATAGTTCATCCAACCCCGCTTTGGAAGTTATAAAGTACACTTGATCATTTTCCTTAAAAACAGTATCACCCCTTGGCACAATAGTGTATTGGGTACCCATCCTTTGAATGGCGATGGGCATAAAATGTAGCTCAGAAAATATCTTTGCAGCTTCCTTTACGGTCTTACCTACAAAAGGTGCGGTACCTGGCAAGGACACGCCTACCATTATCAAAAGACCCTCCTCAAATTCGTAAGTATTGTTAAATGCGGATTGATTCAATAAAAGTTGTATTTCAGTAGCGGCCAAAGCCTCTGGGGAAATAAGCTCATCGATACCCAAGTCCGGAAATCTAATGGCTTCCTTATTATGTATAAACTCAGCGTTGGAAATACGGGCTATTGTTCGTTTACAACCCAATTGTTTTGCCAACATACACAAGGTTATATTTGTGGTCTCCGAAGACGTTACTCCAATGACCAGGTCGGATTTCTCCACTTGCGCATCCTTTAGAATGGCGATGGAAGTAGCATCTCCCCTAAGCACCCTAATATCCAAATGACTGTCTGCATAAGATAAACTATCCTTATTGGTATCTATCAGAGTAATATCCTGCGATTCATAGGACAGTAATTTAGCCAAATGAAAACCTACTTCACCAGCCCCTGCAATAATAATTTTCATCTGTTATATAAATTGTTTTTCATGGACCGAGGTACACAATACTTAATGGTTAATTCCCTGTTGTTATAGTTTTGCGCCTTAAGTCACCTAAATTTAATTATAAACCAAATCTATTTCCTTTGTATAACTCCTTTTCGAATTCCGAATTAAATCCATTTTTCCCATATAGGAAAGAAGCTTGATAAAGCATATTTCAATTAAAATCTGAATGTAAGCGCGACAAAATTACATAATTAAATTGGGTTGTATTCTAAAATATGCCGGTTAAACAAATAGAGGTCAGCTCTTATTGTAAAAATTAGAAGTATAACTTTAGGTCTATATAGTATCTTTACCAAAAATTTAATGATTATGGATAAAAAGGTGACCCCTTATAAAGATTCAACGCTAGGCAAAAAGGAACAGGTTACAAAAATGTTCGATACTATTTCCGGAAATTACGATGGACTTAATAGGGTTATATCTTTTGGAATAGATATTAAATGGAGAAAGCGCGTAGTATCCATAGTCTCCGAAAAGAATCCTACAAAAATTTTGGACATAGCTACTGGAACGGGCGACTTGGCCATTAATATGACCAAAACAGGAGCCAAAGAAATTATTGGTTTGGATATCTCCCCCGGAATGTTGGAAGTAGGAAAAAGAAAAATTTTGGAAAAACATCTGGGAGACACCATAAAGATGATTGTTGGTGACAGTGAAAATCTGCCCTTCGAAGCCAATTCCTTTGATGCCATTACCGTTGCCTTTGGTGTCCGCAATTTTGAAAATCTTGAAAAAGGCCTCGCGGAAATATATAGGGTCTTAAAGCCCGGAGGCTCATTTGTAGTTCTGGAAACGTCCATTCCCACAAAAACACCCTATAAACAAGGTTATAAATTCTATACCAAATTTATCCTACCGGCCATTGGAAAGTTATTTTCCAAAGACCGTAGTGCCTATGCCTATTTATCCGAATCTGCAGCTGCTTTTCCGCACGGACAACAGTTCAACAATATTTTGGCCAAAATTGGGTTTATAGGTATAGACAATAGACCCCAAACATTTGGGGTTGCCTCCATATACGTAGCTACAAAGTAAAATATGAAAAATATTTTTGTTCTTTTAATTGTTTTTTGTGCACTAGGCAACACGTCCAATGCCCAGTTCAATGAAAAACCCGTAATGAACCTTGAAAATGAGGACAAGCCATTACTAAATTGGGGATATTTTCTAGGCTTCAATCAATATGATTTTAAATTTGAATACAAAGACGATCTACCCGATATTTTGGTGGACAAATCCTTTGGATTTAATGTAGGGCTCATTGGGGAACTACGTCTCAACAAATTTTTGGATCTTCGATTTGAACCAGGATTACATTACAACCAGAGAAATTTAGGTTTTCCAGGATTTGATAATGAAAGGGATGCCATTAGGGAGGTAAAGTCGACCTATATTAATTTTCCATTGCTCCTAAAGGTCAGTACCAAAAGACTGGGGAACTGGAAACCATTTCTTGTTGGCGGGGCATCTACCTCGTTAAACTTGGGCAGTAATGAACAAAGTTTGGACGACAACAGCAGTGCTACTTTCCGGATGAAAAAGACCACATATTACTACGAAATGGGTTTTGGGATCGATTTTTATTTGGAATATTTCAAGTTTACTCCCTCCATCCGAGGAGTTTTTGCCATTAATGATGAATTGGTACGTGACAATGACCCCAATAGCCCTTGGACTGGCAATATTGAGGCCATGATGACTAGGGGGCTGTTTATTAATTTCACCTTTGAGTAGAAAATTACCCTCTTCTAATTTCGTTTAACAGAATAGCAGTAGCGGTTGCCACATTTAAACTCTCGGTAGTCTTGGGGCCAAATTGTGGAATGCTAATTTTTTTACCAATTAAGGCTTCAATGGCTTCGGACACCCCATTGGCCTCATTCCCCATAACCAATATTCCCTTTTTGGGAAATTTCTCCTGATAAACCTCAGTACCATCCATAAATGCCCCGTATACCGGAACCTCGGAATTACTAAGAATTCTTTGCAAATCCCCATACACAATATTAACCCTGCTTATGGATCCCATAGTAGCCTGTAGGACTTTAGGATTATAACTATCCACGGAATTGGAGGAACATAGTAGGGTCTTGACCCCAAACCAATCACAAAGACGGATAATAGTACCCAAATTTCCGGGATCCCGAACATCATCCAAAGCAATGACCCAGTCAGAAAAATCCAATGGTCCCGGTACGGGAAAATGAAATACGCCCAAGACCTTATTTGGAGTGGACAATCCGCTCATTTTTTTCAATTCCCCATCACTTATCACCTCAACAAAATCCCCCTCAAGCTCCAACACTGTGCTGTCCGTAACATATACTTTATAGACCTTCAAGGAAGAATTAAGTAGTTCCCGAACTGTCTTTATCCCCTCCACCACAAACAACTTGTTTTGCGTTCGGTACTTTTTTTGCTGTAAATTTTTTATAAATTTTATTTGGCTTTTAACAACCATACAAATAATGTATTTTTGACTTCTATGAGGACACGGCCGTGTATGAATTTAAACATTACGAAAATAGGATTATTATTGCTAGTAATTGCAATTACCTCATGCAATGCAATAAAAAGAGTTGGTGATGACGAGCTCCTGCTGACCAAAAACCTCATTTATGCCGATAGTATCAAAGTTACCAATGAAGATATACACAGCCTTATTTTTCAAAAACCCAACAGCACCCTATTGGGATACCCCCTAAGGCTAAATCTTTACAACCTGGCCAAGAAAAATCCAGATTCTTCCTTTCAGGCATGGTTGTACAAAAAAGATAAAAGGGAACAGCGTCTTATCAATATTCTATCCAAAAAACAAGTGGAAAGATTGGGTGAGTCTTTTTTGGTCAAAGGGGCCAGCGTATGGTTAAAAAATATTGGGGAACCTCCAACGATCATAGACACCACTAGAGCAAGAAGGTCATTGCAAAGATTGAATGCCTATTATAAAAGCAAGGGATATTTTAACAACTCCACTACTTATGAAGTAGATACCAGCGCCAGAAAACAACGGGGCATCATGAACTACAAGTTAGACCTGGGCGCCCCTTATCTAATAGACTCGGTATCCACGAATATTTCTTCCGCCGCTTTGGACTCCATCAATAAGATCAACAAGAGCAATTCTTTTATAAAATCAGGGCAGCGAATAGACCTGGACAATTTTAATAGCGAAAGGGAACGATTGACCAATCTTTTTAGAAACACGGGAATCCACAACTTTCAAGAGAGTTCCATTTCCTACGATTTAATTGGCGATACTACCAAACTGGGTAACAATCAAAAGTTGGATATCCTTTTAAATATCGAAGATTTAAAAACCAGGACAGACAATGCCCTTACCACTTCGGAATACAAGGTACATACCTTTAAGAAGATCAATATTTACACCAATTACACCTTCAATAATGGCTTGGACAGCCTAAAAAAGGTAGACTATAGAGATTTCACGATCTATTACCAGGGAAAATTGCGTTACAAGCCAAAAACGCTTACGGATGCCGTTTTCCTAAAAAAGGACAGTATCTACAGGGAAATTAACCGAATTAGAACGTATAGACAGATTACCAACCTTAACACTTTTAAATATCCCAATATTGAATTCGTAGCGGATAGTACGGCTTCAGAATTAACTGCCAATATTTATCTGTCCCCCCGTCCTAAATATTCCCTGGGTACCGATTTTGACGTAACCCACTCCAACATTCAATTTTTGGGTATAGGGTTTAGCCCGTCCCTACAAGCTAGGAATTTATTCAAAGGCGCAGAAAACCTGAGCATTTCAGGAAGGATAAGCATAGGGGCCTCCAGTGATCCGGATATAGCGGACAACCGCTTTTTCAATATTTTGGAAACCGGAGGGGATATCAACCTTAACTTACCCAGAATTTGGTTCCCCTTCGTTAAAACATCTCGGATTATACCCAACTATATGCTTCCCAAAACCAAATTATCGATTGGGACAAGTTTTCAACAGAATATTGGTCTGGACAAACAAACCTTAAATACTGTATTTGGTTATAATTGGTCCCCATCAGATTTTAAAAAGAATACGGCCGAGTTACTAAATGTGCAATTTGTCCGCAACGTAAACCCCGATCGATTTTTTGCCGTATACGAGAGTACCTATGAAAGTTTGGATGAAATTGCCGACAATTACGAAACCGAACCTGCCCTGGCCGATTATTTTGAGACAATAGATAACAGTACCGATCTCCAGTTGATTATTCCGGAAGGTACCACTGGCTTTACCAATGCCATTCTGAATGGTGAGGTATCTTCCAGCGAAACAGATTATGAGGATGTTAGCAGTATTGAGGAAAGAAGAATAAGGCTTACCGAAAACAATTTAATTTTTGCAAGTAATTACACCTTTACCAAAAACAATAAAAGCAGTACGGCCGATAACGATTTTTATCAATTTAGACTCAAATTGGAAAGCTCCGGAAACCTATTGTCGGGAATTTCCAAAATAATTCCGTTCTACACCAGTGAAGACGACAAACTCCTGGTTTTCAACGTACCCTTTTCCCAATATATAAAAACGGAATTCGACTACATAAAACATTGGAGCACTTCAAGGACCAATGTACTGGCGTTTAGGGGATTCTTTGGTATTGCAATACCCTATGGAAATTCGGACAACATACCCTTCGTAAGAAGTTATTTTGCCGGTGGATCTAACGACAACCGTGCCTGGTTGCCTTATTCCCTAGGACCAGGAAGGACCGATAATATAAACGACTTTAACGAAGCTAATTTAAAAATCGCCTTTAATCTGGAATATAGGTTCCCTATAGTAGGCGATATAAAAGGGGCTCTTTTTGCCGATGCCGGTAACATCTGGAATGCCTTGGACAACGTTACCGATGAGAAGGCGACCTTTGAAAATTTTGGCTCCTTGGCAGATATCGCTTTGGGAACAGGCCTTGGAATCCGTTACGATTTTACTTATTTTGTATTCAGATTGGATATGGGTCTTAAAACCTATAATCCTGCTGAAGAATCTTCAAAAAGATGGTTTAGGGACTACAATTTGTCCAACGCAGTATTCAACATAGGTATAAATTATCCTTTTTAGAGCTGATTATTTTATTACTTTTGTCCCATCTTTTTAATTAACTACACTAAAACAAGAATATGGCACACAATATTAAACCAGGAGTTGCAACCGGAGATGAAGTACAGAAAATTTTCAATTATGCCAAGGAAAAAGGATTTGCCCTACCTGCTGTTAATGTTATAGGATCGAACACTATAAACGGAGTTTTGGAAACTGCTGCCAGTTTAAATGCCCCCGTAATTATACAGTTCTCGAATGGAGGCGCACAGTTCAACGCAGGAAAAGGTTTATCAAATGACGGCCAACAAGCCGCCATTTTGGGTGCCGTGGCAGGAGCAAAACACGTTCATCAATTGGCCGAGGCCTATGGCGCAACGGTTATATTGCACACAGACCACTGTGCCAAAAAACTATTACCTTGGATAGATGGTTTGTTGGATGCAAGTGAAAAACATTTTAAGGAAACGGGAAAACCGTTATACAGCTCACATATGATAGACTTATCAGAGGAGCCGATAGAAGAGAATATTGAGATTTGCAAAAAATATCTTGCCAGAATGAGCAAGATGGGAATGACCTTGGAAATAGAATTGGGAATTACAGGAGGTGAAGAAGATGGTGTGGACAACTCCGATGTGGACGATTCCAAGTTATATACACAACCTGAAGAGGTTGCCTACGCCTACGAAGAACTATCCAAAGTAAGCCCTAAATTTACCATAGCGGCCGCCTTTGGAAATGTACACGGTGTCTACAAGCCAGGAAACGTAAAATTAACCCCAAAAATCCTTAAAAATTCACAGGAATTTATCACTAAGAAATACGGTGTGGAACACAACCATATCGATTTCGTATTCCATGGTGGATCGGGATCGACGGTTGAGGAAATACGTGAGGCTATAGGCTATGGTGTTATTAAAATGAATATTGATACCGATTTACAATATGCCTTCCTAGAAGGGATCAGGGACTATATTCAAGGCAAAAAAGATTATTTACAATCACAGATTGGTAATCCAAACGGGGCCGATGAGCCAAACAAAAAGCATTACGACCCACGTGTTTGGTTAAGAGAAGGAGAAAAAACGTTTGTTACTCGTCTTAAAAAGGCTTTTGAAGACCTTAATAACGTTAATACCCTATAATCCCCCAACCCAAAAAGAAAGCTTATGTCGTCTTGGTTTAAAAGAAAGGAAAAAGGAATACAAACTGCCACGGACCAGAAAAAGGATACCCCTAGGGGCCTTTGGTACAAATCCCCTACGGGAAAAATTGTTGAATCTGATGAGTTGGCAAAGAATTTTTATGTTAGCCCAGAGGATGATTATCACGTACGAATAGGTAGTAAGGAATATTTCGAAATACTTTTCGACAATAACAAGTTTACCGAGTTGGATGCCAAACTTACTTCCAAGGATCCATTGAAATTTGAGGATACCAAGAAGTATGCGGATCGTTTAAAGGCGGCCGAAGCAAAAACAGGCCTTAAGGATGCCGTTAGAACAGGAGTGGGCAAATCACTTGGAAAGGATGTAGTTATTTGCTGTATGGACTTCAGCTTTATTGGTGGTTCTATGGGCAGTGTGGTAGGAGAAAAAATAGCGAGAGGTATCGATTATTCCATCAAAAAGAAAATCCCCTTTGTAATGATTTCCAAATCTGGAGGTGCACGTATGATGGAAGCAGCATTGTCACTTATGCAATTGGCCAAAACATCGGCCAAGTTGGCACAACTTGCGGATGCGGGCATTCCTTATATTTCCTTGTGCACGGATCCAACCACTGGAGGAACAACAGCTTCCTATGCCATGCTAGGGGATATAAATATTTCCGAACCAGGAGCCTTGATCGGTTTTGCCGGTCCCCGTGTGGTTAAAGAGGCAACCGGTAAAGAATTGCCGGAAGGGTTTCAGACTGCCGAATTCCTGCAAGAACATGGATTTTTAGATTTTATCGTACATAGAAGGGATCTTAAGAAGAAAATTAATCTTTATATAGATCTAATAGAAAACAATCCTGTAAGAACAGCCAATTAATTTTGTTTATATAGGAATGATTTTTTGATCGCTATTTGTAATAAATCGTTACGAATAGCGATTTTTTGTATAAAGCAAACTACCTAGAGATGTTGTGATGGTTCGAAATACAATGTTTTCGCGGTCTTCTTGTGATTGGATGCTTTGTCTAATTATTGTCTTGCTGCTGCTCCCTACTAATTTTAAAAATACCAACTATATCTTTTGATTTAGCATTTGATTTTTTTTGATACTCATAAACTTTTAAGTCTTGGAAATTCTTTGTCGCTAAGATTAAATCCTTTTTTGAAAGCCTAAATTCTTTTTTAAGTCCATAAGCGTAATCAAATGATTTTCTTTTTAAAAACTCAAAACCGATAGAATCCCGTGAAATATAATTTACCATATAGTCCACATTGTATGGCGAAGAATAATAGGAAGGTTCGTATTTAACAAAGTGGCCATTCATATCAGTTACCCTATCAACATTCAAAGTCTTAAAAGTATACAAATCATTTATTTGCGGGTCTCGCACTAATTCTTCCTTTAAATCAATACGATTATTTTTAGCGATGTTCTTTTTTGATCCTGCTACAATTTCATTTACACTTCCGTATATGGCATAAATCAATAGAAACAATATAGGAATTGCTAATAGCAATAATCCAGAATAACTCCAAATAGGAGTTTTTTGTTTAATCAATTTCAAATCGATTGCAGAGCGCATTTTTGGGGTGGTATCAGTAATTTGCTTACCTGTTACGCTATCATTTATTGTCCAAAATTTATCGATTGGATATATAGGAATATACCAAAAGTGGAAAATTCTTTGGTAAATTATAAATGTCATATTAGGCGACTCCCGTAATCCAATTTCATTCGAAGAATAGGACTTAATCTTAAAAGAATATGTTCCAAATCTTATAATGCGCATATGACAAAATATTTTAAATATAACGATATACTTATCTCTTCTAGTATTTCTTAGCCCTCAAAATAAATTTGCCCGTGATTTACATATCAAATTATAGGTTCATATACTACAAGTAAACGACCTCGGGGCAGGCCTGTCTACCTACAAAGGCAGGCTCGAGAGGCATTGAAAGAAACCCTATTTTAGATTTCGCGGGCACACGTGTAGTTAAAGAGGCAACCGGTAAAGAATTGCCGGAAGGGTTTCAAACCGCGGAATTCCTAAAGGAACATGGATTTTTGGACTTTGTAGTACATCGCAGGGATCTTAAGAAGAAAATTAATCTTTATATAAATCTAATAGAAAACAACCCTGTTAAAGTGTAAAATTTAAAGGCCCTGATCATTTTCAGGGCCTTTTATATTTAAGCATTCCTACCTATTAAATCTTCTTAGCAAAATTTCTTTGGTATCTCCATTCGGAAAAGTCAACATCCCCTTGGCATCACAAGTACCATCGCCAAAATCAAGGCTCACGGTAGTATCGTTTTTAGCAACCTCCAAAACCCCGCTAACTATAAATCGGCAGGACAATTCCCTGCGCAGGGAGCTTATCGTTTCCCTGGAATAAACATCACCGGCCTTATTGGTATAGGTACCCTTACCTGAAATAAGAAAAACATTATCGGCCCAAAATCCGGAACCATAACCCTCTACCCATTCCCGGGTCCTATTTCCTGCAAAACTGGCAACACTTCCATCCGGCCATACCCCGTTATAGCTGGCTACGGCATCGGATTGGGGATTACCATCATCATTGGAACGTTGGCGCACCAAGGTTGCTCCACCAGTTACAGCCACCTCATTAAAGGTAAAATCCTCCAAGGAAAGGCTAATAGTCTTGGTAGCTGCATCCATATCCTTGGCATAACTTAAATGGATAATTCCACTTAATAGATTACCATTGGGCAGCTCGCAACCCTCTCCAAAATCTACGCTAGTTTCTTTGGTATCATTGGTAACCACTGTTGTTATAGTGACACATTCTGGCAAATAATTGGATAGAAAGAACGCTTTTGAGGTAGCCCTGATCTCTTCGGTGGCATATACATCCTCACCTATGTTGGCAATTTCCTCCGAAATTAAATCGGCCTCATCGCTGGCGACAAGTTCAGCAACTTCAAAGGTGTTATCTTCTTCCACACCGGTGGACTCTTCATTGTTACAGGAACCCATTACCAATAAGACCATTAGCAACCATCCTGTTAAATTCGATTTTTTGAGACTTTTTTTCATCTGTTTTGATTTAAATGTTTACAATAAGAAAAATTTCAATTCAATCGCTGGCCAGCACTCTAATCCGTTACCGCCAGTTTGGCAATAACATTTCTTTAACGTTTTATAATAGGACGCCATATTCTTAAAAAAGTTTAATCCCCCTTTTAAAAAATATTGGGATTGCATAAGGTTTCTAAAAAAAAGTTTATCTTTGCGCCCTGATTGAAAATCAATCATGTACATAAAAATCATTAAAATAATATTGGAATGTATTTAACTAAAGAAGTAAAGGCCGAGATTTTTAAGAAACACGGCGGGGAAGAAAAAAACACAGGTTCTGCTGAAGGGCAGATTGCCTTGTTTACCCACAGAATCAACCACTTGACCGAGCATTTGAAAAAGAACCGTAAGGATTTTAACACGGAGCGCTCATTGGTAAAGTTGGTAGGTAAGAGAAGATCTCTTCTAGATTATTTAATTAAGAAGGATATCACTAGATATCGTGCCATAATTAAAGAATTAGGAATCAGAAAATAATTTACCAAAAGGGGAAAGTGTTACTTTCCCCTTTTTTACAATATCAATATTATTGTTTTCAATACTATTGTAAAGCCCCGAAGGCTTTCCTTTGGGCACAAACAAAAAGCTTGCACATAGTTTTTCATTGGTCAACAACACACAACTACAACACAACAACACGTCTATAACAGACGAAAGACCATTGTTTAACAAACCTGTAACGAGACAGGTTTTAATTCGTATTTATGATACCAAAAGTATTTAGAGAGGTCATTGACCTTGGAGACGGTAGGGAAATTTCTATCGAAACCGGAAAATTGGCAAAACAGGCCCATGGTTCTGTTGTTGTACAGTCTGGAAAATGTATGTTGTTATGTACAGTAGTTTCCAATTACAAACAAAGTGATGTGGATTTCCTTCCACTAACGGTAGATTACCGTGAAAAATTTGCGGCTTCCGGCCGTTACCCAGGAGGTTTCTTCAAAAGGGAAGCAAGACCAAGTGATGGTGAAGTATTGACTATGAGATTGGTGGATCGCGTTTTACGTCCACTTTTCCCAAAGGATTACCACGCTGAAACGCAAGTGATGATTCAATTAATGTCCCATGATGAGGATGTTATGCCAGATGCTATGGCAGGATTGGCCGCTTCCGCTGCCATTCAACTATCAGATTTTCCATTTGAATGTGCCATTTCAGAGGTACGTGTTGGTCGTATTGATGGTGAATTCATAATCAACCCGACCAGGGCCCAATTATTGGTTTCAGATATTGATATGGTCATTGGAGCTTCAGCAGATTCTGTAATGATGGTTGAAGGTGAAATGAAAGAAATCTCTGAGGAGGAAATGGTAGAAGCCATTAAATTTGCCCATGATGCCATTAAGGTACAATGTGCTGCCCAACTTAAGTTGGCAGAAGCATTTGGCAGAAAAGAAGTTCGTGAATACGAGCCAGAAAGGGAAGATGAGGCTTTGGCCAAGAAAATCCACGACATGGCTTATGACAAGGTATATGCCATTGCAAAAGCCGGTTCAGCAAAGCACGAAAGAAGTGCAGCATTCGACGCCATAAAAGAAGAGATCAAAGCTACTTTTTCTGAAGAAGAATTGGCAGACTTCGGGGATTTGGTTTCCAGATACTACTACAAAGCTGAAAAAGCTGCGGTTAGGGACCTTACCTTGAACGACGGACTTCGTTTGGACGGTAGAAAAACAGATGAAATTAGACCAATCTGGTGTGAAGTTGACTATTTACCTTCAACACACGGTTCCGCAATTTTTACACGTGGAGAAACTCAGGCTTTGGCTACGGTTACTTTGGGAACTTCAAGAGAAGCCAACCAAATAGACATGCCATCGTTTGAAGGAGAGGAAACTTTCTATCTTCATTATAACTTCCCTCCTTTCTCAACTGGAGAAGCCAGACCAATTAGAGGTACTTCCCGTAGAGAGGTAGGACATGGTAACTTGGCCCAACGTGCCCTAAAAGGAATGGTCCCTGCGGATTGTCCTTATACTGTGCGTGTGGTATCCGAAGTATTGGAATCCAACGGTTCGTCTTCTATGGCTACGGTATGTGCCGGAACTATGGCATTGATGGATGCCGGGGTACAATTAAAGAAACCTGTATCCGGTATTGCTATGGGATTGATTTCCGATAGTGAATCAGGAAAATACGCTGTATTATCCGATATACTTGGCGATGAGGATCATCTTGGGGATATGGACTTTAAAGTTACCGGAACTGCAGACGGAATTACCGCTTGCCAAATGGACATTAAAGTAAAGGGGTTATCCTATGAAATTTTGGTCAATGCCTTAAAACAGGCTGGAGCTGGACGTTTGCACATACTTGGCAAATTAGTAGATACTATTGCTTCACCTAATGCAGATGTTAAACCACATGCTCCTAAAATGGTCACCAGAGTTATTCCTGGCGAATTCATTGGAGCATTGATAGGACCTGGAGGAAAAGTAATCCAAGAATTACAAAAAACTTCCAAAACAACCATCGTTATCAATGAAGATCCGGTTACTGAAGAAGGTATTGTTGAAATATTAGGTACCTCACAAGAAGGTATCGATATGGTTCTTGCCAAAATCGATTCCTTATTGTTTAAACCAGTGGTAGGTAGCGCATACGAAGTAAAGGTCATCAAAATGTTGGATTTTGGTGCCGTTGTGGAATATTTGGACGCTCCTGGTAACGAGGTATTGCTTCACGTATCCGAATTGGCCTGGGAAAGAACCGAAAATGTTTCCGATGTGGTAAATATGGGAGATGTTTTTGACGTTAAATACTTTGGTGTAGACCCAAGGACAAGAAAAGAAAAAGTTTCACGTAAGGCTTTATTGCCAAAACCTGAAGGCTTTAAGGAAAGACCACCACGAGAAGATCGCGGTAGAAATGACAGAGGCAACGATAGAAATAGAGATAGGGATCGTAAGCCAAGAAGGGACTAGTTTTTAAATAAAAGTCACATTACCAAAGCCACGTTTTACCTTTTTTTAAGGAGAACGTGGCTTTTTTCATGCATTTTATCTAAAAAAGCAAAATAAAACGGACCAATTGTAACATTTCCAACTTTTGTACGTATAACCTAATGCAGCTTATGCTTAATGCACATAATTTAGAAAGATAAAATTTCGATGAGACAGCTTAAAATTACAAAACAGGTTACCAATAGAGAAACTGCTTCTTTGGATAAATACTTACAAGAAATTGGTAAGGTTGATTTAATTACAGCAGATGAAGAAGTAGAATTGGCACAACGGATCAAGGCAGGTGATCAACGTGCACTTGAGAAATTGACCAAGGCCAATTTACGATTCGTGGTTTCCGTTGCAAAGCAATACCAAAATCAAGGTTTAACCCTTCCGGATTTGATCAACGAAGGCAACCTTGGCTTGATTAAAGCTGCACAACGTTTTGATGAAACACGTGGTTTTAAATTCATATCCTATGCGGTATGGTGGATTCGCCAGTCTATATTACAGGCGTTGGCCGAACAATCGCGTATTGTAAGACTACCTTTGAACAAAATTGGGTCTATCAATAAGATAAATAAGACCTTTGCCTTCTTGGAGCAAGCCCATGAAAGACAACCTTCTGCGGAAGAGATTGCCAAGGAATTGGACATGACCGTCGAGGATGTTAAACAATCACTTAAAAATTCCGGTCGTCATGTATCCATGGATGCTCCCTTAATAGACGGTGAAGATTCCAACCTTTACGATGTATTGCGTAGTGGTGAATCACCAAATCCGGACAGGGAATTGTTGCACGAATCACTTAGAACCGAAATAGAAAGAGCTTTGGAAACCTTGACACCAAGGGAAGCAGATGTAATTCGTTTGTATTTTGGCTTGGCAGGGCAACATTCTATGACCTTGGAGGAAATTGGGGAAACTTTTGACCTTACCAGGGAAAGGGTTCGTCAAATAAAGGAGAAGGCAATTAGAAGGTTAAAACACACCTCAAGGAGCAAAATCCTAAAAACATATCTTGGTTAATCCAAACAATTAAAATTTTTGCGCAATCGCCCATCCTCATTGGAAAGCTAGAGTAAAAATTGTAAATTGTGTACAGTAACAACAGTTATCATGACTGTTCGTTTTTTGATTGATGAATAAACTCCGGCTGATTACCGGAGTTTTTTTGTTTTTATACCTTAGCAAAAATCTCTAAAAGTCCTGTAATTATTACCTTTTTAATAATAACCAAGAACATCTGTCACACTATTTGTTACACTTTATTGAGTCAAGAAACTTGACTCTTGCCAATTGCAATCCCTGCGAATTTAACAAGCCTATTACTGGAAACACCACTATCTTTGTAACACTGTACATAATTACCCTATGGCGAAAGATCTCCTTTTAATAACCCCTCCCTTTACCCAACTGAACACCCCTTATCCGGCAACGGCCTATTTAAAGGGTTTTTTGAACACTAAGGACATAAGTGCTTTTCAAATGGATTTGGGTATTGAGGTTATATTAAAAATTTTCTCCAAAGACGGACTTCGGAATATTTTTGATTATGCCAAGGCAAACAATTCCATAATCTCGGACAACTGCCATAGAATAAACGCTTTACAAGCAGATTATTTAAAGACCATAGATGCTGTTATTTCCTTTTTACAGGGACATAATGCCACCTTTGCCAGACAAATATGTACTAATAACTTCTTGCCACAAGCAGCGAGATTTGATCAATTGGACGATTTGGAATGGGCCTTTGGCAGTATGGGACATCAAGATAGGGCAAAACACTTGGCCACCTTATATCTGGAAGACCTGTCCGATTTTATTGTAGAATGTGTTGATGAAAATTTTGGTTTTAGTCGTTACGCAGAGCGATTGGGGAGAAGTGCCAATTCCTTTAATGAACTCTACCTGCATTTGCAAAGTGACATTACCTATATAGACCAATTGACACTGGCCATATTGGCCGAGAGGATAAGTTCGGTCGAGCCCAAATTGGTATGTTTTTCCGTTCCTTTCCCTGGCAATTTGTACAGTGCGTTTAGATGTGCCCAATTTATAAAGCAAAACCATCCAAAAATCCAAGTATCCATGGGTGGGGGATTTCCGAATACGGAACTCAGGTCTCTTACAGATACAAGGGTTTTTGAATTCTTTGATTATATCACTCTGGATGACGGGGAACTGCCCTTGGAACTGTTGACGGCCCATTGCCTATTGCCCCGATCCGATGATAGCAAAGCCCTTCTAAAAAGAACCTTTTTAATAAAGGACGAAGCAGTATTTTACAATAATCTCTCTCCCAGAACAGATTACAAGCAAAGCGAGGTGGGCACCCCTGATTATTCCGATCTATTATTGGACAAGTACATCTCGGTCATAGAAATCGCCAACCCCATGCACAGTCTTTGGAGCGATGGCCGTTGGAACAAACTTACCATGGCACATGGTTGCTATTGGGGCAAATGCACCTTTTGCGATATCTCCCTGGACTATATAAAAATCTATGAACCTATTGCCGCCAAACTGTTGGTAGACCGGATGGAAGAGCTCATTGCACAAACCGGGGAAACAGGTTTTCATTTCGTGGACGAAGCCGCACCCCCAGCATTAATGAGGGCCTTAGCACTGGAAATCATAAAACGAAATTTAACCGTTAGCTGGTGGACCAATATTAGGTTCGAAAAGAGCTTTGCCCAGGATCTCTGCAAATTATTAAAGGCTTCGGGCTGTATTGCCGTTTCCGGAGGGCTGGAAGTGGCCTCCGACCGATTGTTGGCGTTGATCCAAAAGGGTGTTACCGTAGAGCAGGTAGCCAGAGTTAACCGTAATTTTACAGAAGCGGGTATTATGGTGCATTGTTATCTCATGTACGGTTACCCTACCCAAACGGTCCAAGAGACCGTAGATAGTTTGGAAATGGTGCGGCAAATGTTTCAATTGGGGATACTACAATCCGGATTCTGGCATCAATTTGCCCTTACCGCCCATAGTCCGGTGGGTCTCAATCCCAAAGATTACCACATTATACCGGACTATCAGCCGATAACTTTTGCCAACAACGACATCCAGTTCACGGATACTACTGGTATAGATCACGAACGCTTTAGTTTCGGATTAAAAAAATCACTCTTTAACTTTATGCACGGCATTTGTTTAGACCACCCCTTGCAGGAGTGGTTCGATTTTAAAATTCCGAAAACCTCTATTGCCCCCAATTTCATTGAAAACGCCCTTACAGAAGTGCCTGTCCTAAACACCAGACCCAATGCCAAAATAGTATGGCTGGGTAGTATGCCCATCGTGGAAACAATTACAAAATCCAAAAAAGGGCATAGCTGGAAATTGCTGAAAATGACGTTTCATGACCAATCGAGTTCCATATCCATAACTGTGGACAACGAACAAGGGGAATGGCTCAAGGAAACCTTGGCCAACATGTTGGGTACAAATGACAAATTACACACTTTTGGTCAGCTTAAAACCGACTTTGAATCGCAATTTGAAAATTTTGAGCTGTTTTGGTATTCCAAGCCTTTACAGACTTTAAGGACCCATGGTCTTTTAACCTTGTAGACCTTCCCTACACATGCCTTGCCATTTTACCTTACCTTTGCACACATCACTACCTAAATGGGTATCCATATGAATTTTAAAGAATTAAAGCTAAATAAACATCTCTTGAGGGCAGTCGCAGAAAAAAACTATGACGATCCAACTGCCATTCAGGAAATTGCCATTCCCTTGGTATTACAAAGGAATGATGTTATTGCCTCCGCTGAAACAGGAACGGGAAAAACTGCCGCTTTTGCCCTACCCATATTACAGCTATTATTTGATAAGCAGGAAACTTCGGAAAAAGGCAAAAAAATTAAGGCATTGATTATAAGTCCCACCCGTGAATTGGCATCGCAGATTCACGAGAGTTTTTTGGATTACAGCAAATACACGCATTTGACCTCAACTGTTGTTTATGGTGGAACAAAGATAGAACCGCAAATAGCTGCCTTAAGAAAGGGAGTGGATATCTTGGTAGCAACGCCAGGTAGGTTATTGGACCTTCACAAACAGGATATGGTCAATTTGGACTATGTGGAAACATTGGTCCTGGACGAGGCAGATCTAATGTTGGATATGGGATTTATAGATGACGTTAAAAAAATAGAGCGTCTATGCCCAAATGAAAAACAAACCCTCCTATTTTCGGCCACTATGCCTTTTAAAGTGGTGCAATTGGCCGATACCATTTTAAAAGATCCCAAGAAAGTAGCCGTTACCCCAACATCTTCGGCAGCGGCCACTGTACATCAGTTATTGTATTACACGCCAAAGCCCAATAAAATAGAACTCTGCCTTTACCTGCTTAGAAACACCATAAAGGGCAATATCCTAATTTTTAGACGTACAAAATACGGGGTGGACAAATTGGAAAAAACACTCCGCAACAACAACTTTAAGGTAGATAGCCTACACGGAGACAAGTCGCAGGACGAGCGCCAAGCAGCACTGGGGAAATTCAAGCAGGGAGTAACGAACATCCTTGTGGCCACGGATGTTGCCGCCCGTGGATTGGATATAGACGAGCTGGACGCCGTTATCAACTTTGACCTGCCCAATATACCGGAAACCTATGTACACCGTATAGGAAGAACTGGAAGAGCGGGAAACACGGGAACATCCTATGCCTTTTGTTCTGCCGATGAAAAGGGATATTTGTCCACTATTCAAAAACTGATGCAAAAACACATCCAAGTTGTTGAGGACCATCCGTACCCCTTGGATCCCAAGGCCAAACCTCAAGTACATAAAAAGCAAGGCAGCAAACATAAAAAAGGCAGAAAGTCCGTAGCCTCCAAAAAGAAAAAGAAACGCTGGTATTAATACCCATTAAAGCTTAAAATTTAAGGTGCCCCCATAATTTATTAACGCTTGGCCCCATTCCCTTAAACCATATCAATTCACTACCTTTGTAGAAATAATTTCAATAAAAGTAATGGACAAAAAGATTATTGCCCCTTCCCTCTTGGCAGCAGATTTTGCCAACCTTCAACGAGATATTGAAATGGTAAACCACAGTGAGGCCGATTGGCACCACATAGATATTATGGATGGTGTTTTTGTACCAAATATCTCATTTGGAATGCCAGTCTTAAAGGCAATTGCGGCCCATGCCACCAAAACATTGGACGTTCATCTCATGATCGTGGATCCGGATCGCTATATTAAGACCTTTGCAGAATTGGGCGCCAATAACCTAACCGTTCATTATGAAGCCTGTCCACATCTACATCGTACCCTACAGGCCATAAAAGCCGAGGGAATGGCAGCAGGCGTGGCATTAAACCCACATACCAACATTAGCTTATTGGAGGATGTTATAAATGATATCGACCTCGTCTGTATCATGAGTGTAAATCCCGGTTTTGGGGGACAATCATTTATTGAAAACACTTACGAAAAGATTAAGGCCCTTAAGGGACTTATACAAAGAAAAAGTGCCCATACCCTAATTGAGGTCGATGGCGGAGTTACCTCTGAAAATGCCAAGGAATTAATAGATGCGGGAGCAGATGTATTGGTTGCTGGAAGTTTTATTTTTAGAAGTAAGGATCCTGTGCAAACTATTCACGAACTAAAAAAAATAGTTGGATAATGAAGATTTGGGACGTAGTTATTGTTGGAGGCGGGCCCATTGGCATTGCCTGTGGCTTGGAAGCCAAGAAAAAGGGATTGTCCTATATAATTCTTGAAAAGGGATGTATTGTTAATTCCCTATATAATTATCCCCTGAACATGCAGTTCTTTTCATCTTCAGAAAAACTGGAAATCGATGAAATTCCTTTTATTAGCATAGAGGCGAAGCCTAAACGAAATGAGGCGCTGGAATACTACAGACGGATAGTGACCTCCAATCATCTGAACATTGCACTTTTTGAAAAAGTAAATTCAATTAACAAAATTGATGGCCTCTTTAATATTGTCTCCGACAAGAATACCTATAACGCCACCAATGTAATCATTGCCACAGGTTTCTACGATATTCCGAACAGAATGAACGTTCCTGGAGAAGATTTAAAAAAGGTATCCCATTATTACAGGGATCCCCATTTCTATTCCAGTCAGAAAGTAGCGGTCATAGGAGCCAGTAATTCGGCCATAGACGCCGCCCTGGAGTGCTATAGAAAAGGGGCCGATGTATCCTTGATCATTAGGGGGCCGGAAGTAGGCCAACGGGTAAAATATTGGGTAAGGCCCGATATTATCAATAGAATTGAGGAAGGCAGTATAAAAGTCTATTACAATAGTACTGTTAAGGAAATTAAGGAGGATGAAATTATCCTGAATTCCCCTACCGGAACAATTGCCCTGGAAAACGATTACGTACTAGCACTTACAGGATATATGCCCAATTTTGGTTTCTTGGAAAAAATAGGAATAGAATTGTCCGAGGATGAAAAAAGACTTCCCCAGTACGATCCGGAAACCATGGAGACCAATATTGATAATCTATACCTGGCAGGAGTAATTTGCGGAGGAATGGAAACCCATAAATGGTTTATAGAAAACTCACGGGTCCATGCCACAATGATTATGGACCATATTGCAAGGAAGGAGAAGTCGATCACTTCCTATCAAGATAAATAGGTTCAACAACCTTTTAATGGAGGCAGGTCGCGGTCTTAAAAAAGAAAAGGGAAGAACAAATATATCCTTTTGCCCTTCCCTTCTCTGGTTGTCATAAATGTGTTAATTGGACAGCCCCATTTTCTTTAGTCGGTCCAAGGCCTCAATATAATAGTAATCGGCATAGATCAGGGCCACATCAATTTCATGGCCCAAGGATTTAGCTCCTGTTGAATGTAACAAAAAGGAATCGGCCTTCCCTACTCCTGAATATTTATCGGAACTCAAGGATTCCAACATCCGCATGGCTGTATCAAAATATTGTTGCTGTTTGTTTTTATCTTCCACCAAAGTACTCAACTCCAGTAAGCCGGAAGCTACAACCGCTGCTGCAGATGCATCCCTTTCCTCCGTTTCTTTATTGGGTACGTCAAAATCCCAATGGGGAATATAATCTTCCGGAAGAAGTTCCAGATACTTATCTGTTAACTTCACCGCAAAATCCAAGAATTTTTTATCTCCCGTTTCCCTATACACCATAGAATACCCATATATTCCCCATGCCTGTCCGCGCGACCACCTACTATCATCCGCGTAGCCTTGTTTGGTATGTCTGTTCAATACTTTTCCGGATATAGAATCATATTCAATAACATGCCATGAGGTGTAATCTGGCCTAAAATGATTCGCCATAGTAGTCTCCGCGTGCTTAACGGCAATATCATAAAATTCTTTGCTGCCACCATTTTTAGCGGCCCAGAACAATAGTTCCAAATTAAGCATATTGTCTATTATGGTAATATGCTGTTGCCAACGTGGGTGCATTTTATTGGACCAAGACCTAATAGTACCTACATTGGGGTTAAACCTACTGGCCAAGGATTCGGCCGAAGTGAGAAGAATGTCCTTATACTCCTTTTTGCCTCCAAACAAATAGCCATTGCCATAGGCAGGGAACATCATAAACCCAATATCATGGTGTTCGGTAATCGTTTTAAAATCCTCGAAAACCTCTGTTCTTTTTATGGCCTCCTTCTTCCATTTATCGTCCTTGGTAAGATCGTACATATACCATAGGATTCCAGGATAAAATCCGGAAGTCCAAACCAAACGCCCATTGGGAATTTCCTTCCATTCGGTTTCATTGGTTTCTATTAATCTCGGGTGTTTGGTTAGATCCGTAAGTTTGGGGACAGCTTGGTTTAATTGATCCTCACAGTTTTTAATTTCCTTGTCAAGATCAAAAGAATAGCCCTTGGTGCTCAGCTTACTTTCTTCTTTTATATTTTTGTTTTTAGACAAATTCTGACAACTTGCCAAACAGATAAGCAGGGATACTAAGAATAGTTTCATGGGATATTAGTTTTATTTATTTGTATTAATTTTCATCATATTAAAGATGTCACCAAAGGCTTTGAATATCATTTTCTAGAGGAATCACGTTCAATTAAGGACGACTTTAGAATTGTTGTTTTGGCCATGATAGCATTGGCGCTGGGTGCCTTGCCAATTTCTTCCAATAATAACTTTGTGGCTATTTGCCCAATTTGAAAACCCGGCTGATCAATGGTGGTCAAGGAGGGATCTATTACCCCTGAAATAGGCTCGTTACTAAACCCAACTATGGCCATATTTTCCGGTACCTTTACTCCTTCATTCTTAAAATATTTCATTGCGCCTATGGCTGCAATATCATTGGCAGAGAACAACCCATCTACCTTGTACGGCAAGGAAAGTAAGGTTTTCGCTCCTTCAGCCCCATCATTTTCCATGAGGCTGGAACGCAATACCAGTTCCGGTCTATATGGAATTTTGTGTTTTTCCAAGGCCTTTCTGTAGCCAGCAGTCCTATTCCTGTAAATGGCCAATTCCTGGGGCCCAGAAAAATGTCCTATATTTCTACATCCATTTAAAATTAAGTGTTCCGTAGCATCGAACCCGCCCTGAAAGTCATCGATCAGCACACTACTAATACCCTCTATCTCACAATGCCTGTCAAAAAATAGAAATGGGGTACCATTATTTTTCATATTCAATAAATGGTTGTATTCATCCGTTTCCATGGAAACGGATAACAATACTCCGTCCACCCGGTTTGCCAAAAGGGTCTCTACAATGTTGCGCTCCCGATCCAATTGTTCCAAGGACTGACAAATAATTACGTTATAGCCTGCATCATAGGCGGTTTCCTCAATCCCAGAAATTACGGATGAAAAGAAGTGACGGGATATTCTTGGTACGATCACCCCAATGGTATTGGTCTTATTTTTCCGGAGATTTGAAGCTAGTAAATTGCGCTGATACCCCAATTCATTTGCCTTGGCCAATATTCTGTCTTTGGTCTTCTGGCTCACCCTAGGACTATTGTTCAATGCTCTGGAAACGGTAGAGGCATCTATCTTCAAGGCCTTGGCAATATCGTGTATTGTTGTTTTATTTTCCACAAATAATGGGTATCTTGACTTTCACAAATATATATATTTACAAATACAATCGATTGTATTTTGATGGATTTTTAATATATTTACGAACTAACTTAAGAAACACTTCTATACTTATCACTATATAAGAAACTAATAATTAGATATTTATAATCATGAAAAACAATTACGAGGTTAGATACGCCTGCTCTCCCAAGGAGACCAAAGAGTTGACCACAGAAGGATTGAGAAAAGAGTTTCTAATCCAAAATTTAATGGAAGCGGATACCATCAATTTGGTGTACACCCATTTCGACAGATATATAGTTGGAGGGGCAGTGCCCGTTAAAACCTCCTTAAAACTAGCTACTATAGACCCCTTAAAATCGGATTACTTTTTGGAACGCAGGGAGATTGGTATCATCAATGTCGGCGGTGCCGGTTCTGTAACCGTTAATGGCCAGAAATATGATTTGGATTATAAAGAGGCCCTGTATATTGGCAAAGAAAACAAGGAGGTTAGCTTCAGCAGTAACAATGCGGATAAGCCTGCCAAATTCTATCTAAATTCAACCCCGGCCCACAAGGTATTCCCTACCAAAAAAATAAGCAGGGCCGATGCGGAGATCGTAGAAATGGGATCTATGGAAACCGCCAATGCCAGAACTATAAGAAAATTGATCGTAAACAGTCTGGTGGAGACCTGTCAGGTTCAAATGGGAATGACGGAATTAAAACCGGGCAGTGTTTGGAATACTATGCCGGCGCATGTACATGACAGGAGAATGGAAGTTTATTTCTATTTTGAAGTTCCGGAAGAGCAGGCCGTTTGCCATTTTATGGGACAGCCCCAAGAAACAAGACATATCTGGATGGCCAACAATGAAGCCGTAATTTCCCCACCATGGTCCATACACTCCGGTTCGGGAACCAGTAATTATACTTTTATCTGGGGAATGGCCGGTGAAAACCTGGACTATGGCGATATGGACCACTGCAAAATAAAAGACTTAAAATAACCCTCAGAAAACACAAATATGTCATTGAATCTATTTGATCTAACAGGTAAAACAGCCCTGATTACGGGAGCTACACATGGCCTTGGCAAAGCCATGGCCATTGGACTGGGTAAAGCAGGTGCTACCCTAGTCGTTAACGGAGCCTCCTCCCAGGAAAAATTGGACAATGCCGTTGCCGAATACAAGGCTTTGGGATTAAACGCCCATGGCTACCTTTTTGATGTTACCAATGAAGCCAAGGTCATGGAAAATATTTCCAAAATTGAAAAAGAGGTGGGACATATTGATATTTTGGTAAACAATGCCGGGATCATCAAGAGAATTCCCCTGGAGGAAATGGAGGTCGCCGATTTTGAAGAAGTGGTAAAAGTAGATTTGGTGAGTCCGTTTATCGTTTCCAAACATGTGGTAAAGGGCATGATTGCCAGAAAAGAAGGCAAAATCATCAACATTTGCTCCATGATGAGCGAATTGGGCCGAAATACGGTAGGCGCCTATGCCGCCGCCAAAGGTGGATTAAAAATGTTGACCCGCAATATGGCCACCGAATGGGCCAAGCACAATATTCAAGTCAACGGTATAGGACCAGGTTATTTTGCCACTGCACAGACCGCCCCTATAAGGGTGGATGGACATCCGTTCAATGATTTTATAGTGGGCAGAACCCCTGCCGGCAAATGGGGAGATCCGGATGACCTGCAAGGAGCAGCCATATTCCTAAGTTCCAAAGCAAGTAACTTCGTTAATGGACAAATAGTTTATGTAGATGGAGGCATATTGGCCACCATTGGAAAACCAGCGAATGAAAATTAAAACAACGGTAATGAAAATACTTTATAAAGCAATTCTTTTTTCCTTAGTAGCAATGCTGTCCCTAGCCTGTTCTGAAAAAGAAATACCCACCACCATCACAGTAAAAAACGTTCTTGACCAGGAGAGGGCTACGGAGACCGTAGAACTCACCAAGTCCACGTTAAAAGTGGAGGACCTATCCACTGTTGGCATTAAGAATCTGGAAACCAATACCCTCGAAATTATCCAAACGGTAGATAATGATGGGGACGGAACTATGGACATAATCCTATTTCAACCCAGAATGGCGCCGAAAGGGGAAAGCAAGTTTGAAGTGGTCACAGTAGCACCAGGGGAAAACCCTACGGCAGAAGAGCTGTGTTACTCCAGGTTTGTTCCGGAACGCACTGATGATTACACCTGGGAAAACAACAAGGTTGCCTTTCGGGTCTACGGACCCACCGCCCAGAAAATGATAGAAGATAAGGTACCTGGTGGCACTTTGTCCAGCGGTGTCGATGCCTGGTTGAAGCGGGTAGACTACCCCATAATTGATAAATGGTACAAAGAGGAATTGAGCGGCGTAAGTAGTTACCACAAGGATACCGGCGAAGGCCTGGATGATTTTCACGTAGGCGCCAGTCGTGGGGTTGGCGGTATTGCTGCCAAGGTAGACACCACCTTTTACTATTCCAAAAACTATACGCAATGGCGTACCATTACCACCGGCCCTATTAGGACCAGCTTCTATCTGGAATACGCAGCTTGGGACGCCGATGGAAAGACCATCAAAGAATCCAGAGTTATAAGCTTGGACCTAGGTCAAAATTTATCCAAATTCAATATCACCCTGGAGGGTATTGATGATATTTACGCCGGACTCACCCTACACGAAAAGGACGGTGAAGTTAGCGGGAATATAGAAAAGGGATGGGTAAGCTACTGGCAACCCCATGGAGATTCGGAATTGGGTACGGCTATCCTTGCCCCTAGGGATACTTTCATCGATTTTGAAAAGTACGATGTTCCCACCAAGGACCTAAGCAATGCCTACGCCCATTTGAAAGTTAAAAACAAGGAAGTAACCTACTACGCAGGCTTCGGATGGAAAAAAAGCGGTCAGTTTAACAGCAACGCGGAATGGGAGCAGTATTTAAACACCTTTTCCGAACAGATCCAACACCCCTTGGAAGTTACCGTAACTCCATAGGGATTAGCTTCTAACGAACACTATATTGGGCAATACCCATAGGTGCATAAAATGCCTTGGGGTATTGCCTTTTTTAAGTTCAAATTTTAACTTCAATTTGTGTTTTCCATCAGAAGTATCCCTGGTTTATATGCGTAAATTTATAAAACAAAAGGCGCGATATGGACCTACAAAAACTGGAAAGGGAACTCGAAAATATATATGAAACACTTTTAAAGCATGAGTCCACCGCGGACAGGATAGCCGCTTCGGTACATCCTCAATATAGGTCCAGCGCCAAGAACCTTTACCGCTATTTGCTGCTTCGCAGTGTGGACATCCGCAAGCTTCAGAGCGATCTATCCGAATTAGGGATATCCTCATTGGGAACTGGAGCTGGTTATGTTTATGAAAATATCTCCAATGCCCTTAAGCTGGTTAAATTATTGAACGGAAAAACTTGGGAAAGGAATGGCGACTTGGAGGCCCTGGGGTTTGCAGGAAGCAAGAATTTATTAATGGATCATGCCAATGACCTCTTTGCGTCCGACCACGGGGAAAGGGATACCGAAATAATGGTTACCATGCCCGATGAGGCAGCCACCGACAAAAAACTTATTAAGAAGTTGCGTTCTGCAGGTATGTCCATTGCCCGATTAAACCTTAGCCATGGCAATGAAGCGCTTTGGAAAAAAATCCTGGCCAAAATAAAAGCTGTTTCCAATGAAAGTGATCCCCTAATCCATATTTATATGGACCTACCGGGACCAAAAATAAGAATCAGCAATATCTACCTTAAAAAGGATACCGGAAAAGCCTGGGATACCGTCCCGTTCGTAAAGATTGGCGAAGGGGATAAATTATTACTGATAAAGCATAACTCCCCACATGTTACAGGGAGTCATAAAAAGATATCACTACCTCAGGAAACGGTCCTAGTGGAAGTTTCCCTGCCACAAATTATTGACGACCTTAAAAAGGGGCAGGCAGTGTTTTTTGATGATGGTACCATAGAGGCCAAAGTACTAAGCCTCACCGAGGATACCGCATCACTGGTGGTGAAAAAATGCCACAAGAAAAAACTAAGGCCAGGGAAAGGTATCAATTTACCAGATACCCATCTCAACCTGCCTTCCCTAACTCCGGAAGATGTACAACTATTGCCATTTATAAGTGCCCATGCCGACCTTATGGGCTATTCCTTTGTGCGAAATGCGAATGATGTGGCCATCCTCTATGAGAAACTTGAGCAATTGGGGGATAAGGATACCGGGGTGGTCTTTAAAATAGAGAACAGGGCGGCATTCGAGAATCTACCAGCCATCCTTTTCAGCGCTATGAAAAGACCCAAAATAGGAGTCATGATCGCCAGGGGCGATTTGGCGGTGGAGATAGGTTTTGAACGCATTTCCGAGGTGCAGAACCAAATACTGTGGTTCTGCGAGGCAGCGCAGATACCTGTCATCTGGGCTACGCAAGTGTTGGATACCATGGCAAAGAAGGGCATGGCCACAAGGGCTGAAATTTCCGATGCTACCATTAGTGCACAGGCAGAATGTGTCATGCTCAATAAGGGACCTTTTATAGTAGAAGCCACCAAAACCTTAAAGAATGTGTTACAGCGCATGGAAGCCCATTCCCAAAAATCCAAAAAAACCTTACGGGCTCTAAAAGTGGCCAAAATGGGACTTAAAAATATTCATAAAGATTTTCCCGTGAAGTAATGGTATCCAAAAATTCACCTATTAATAAAAGGAAACATTTGAAGGATAAGATTTGCTATATTAGACTGATATAATGGGGATATAGTTTGTTGTTCCTATATACGTATGTTCGAAATGTCAAAAAAAAATGAAGAAACTATTATTCCTATCCCTATTATTTATCAACTTCGGATTTGCCCAAAGTGGATTTATAGAAATAGAAATCAGGGATTCTATTAGAATAAAACCAAAAAAATTTGAATATCATGTTCAGATTAGTGAATCGAAGTTTGCCAGATTGGATGCCAATGGGTTAGCTGGTACAGATTCGACAAAAATAAAAATGCGCGAAAAGTACAAGGAACTTGAAGTATTTCTTGAAAATAAAAAGTATAAAACCAGGCCCTTAAATAATTCTGAATTTCAAATTCACGATTATGCCGGATTTTGGAAATTAGGCTTTGCCGTTGAATTACAAAATTCCAAAGAGCTGGAAAAACTGACTACGGAATTGAAGTCGTTGGATTATATCTCCGGGTCTGTTGGTGGAATTGAATATGGAGACACCGAATTGTCCGAAAAAAGATTGTTTTCGAAGATCTTGGCAAAAGCAAAAAGAAAAGGACAAATGATTGCTGACCTCACAGGACAGAAACTGGGTAAGATTATTGAATTAAAAGAAGGTAAGGATCTGGATGAAAATATAAGTTTATCATACGGGGCCGCTTACCTAAGTTCTCTACAAAATAAAAATTGGGATGTTAGTAAAAACATCTTATTTGGTCATCAATGGAAAACAGTAATGATAAAATTTAGTGCGGAATAATAATGCTGGCCACATTCCCCGCCAGTGCAAGCCCGCCTAGCCGTCACGAAGGCCTGACATAGTCACAGACCCTAGAATATTTATTAATCAAGAACAAATAAGAGTAGCTCCCGTATTGTACATAGCTTGAGCGTGGGAGTAATTCCACTGATTAAGAAACTCCATTAATTTCTTAAGCCAATGGGTTAATCTTATGTAGGAAATTATGCTAATTTTATCTGTTAGTCACTATTCTAAACCCCCAGCTGGCGCGAGCGTCACGCTCGTGACATAGTAGACAAATAGGCAAAAGTACTTTTAGAGTTAGTCTGCCTAGCCGTCGGGCAGGCCTGCTATAATCCTATAGACCGGGAAGTTCAAATTTGACAAACTTTCGCTTTTAGCAGGTCGGTATCCAATACCAAATAAGTTGCAGGGATATCCTTTAGCTCTCCTCCGTGATACCCCATTACAGCCCCTGGATTGATCAATAGGGTGTCGCCCACCATTTCATCGTTAACAACGGTATGGTTATGTCCATAGCACACTATGTCGAACCCTCCATTCTCTGCAATTGCTCTAGCTATTTCAGGGTAGTGGTTCATGGCCAACGATCTACCGCCCAAGTCGCCTCTAAAATATTCTCCGTGAATGTGAATATTCGGATATTTCTTAGAATTCTCTATGATAGCCGCAACATCCCCATCGTTATTGCCCAATACCATATGGATAGGATTGGAATACGCACGCCCCAATAAATGTATGACAAAGGGCGAACAAAGGTCACCACAAAAAAGCATCGCTTCCGTAGATTGTAGTTCCGGCAGGGATAAGGCTTTTTGCAGGTTCCAGATGTTATCGTGGATATCGGAAATTACGGTGATTTTCATGTGCAGTATCTATAGTATTCTCAAAACAGTAACTCAGCTTTTAATCCATCCATTAATTAAACTAAGTTTATTTTTTAGAAATTTCAGGATAAATTATAAGCATGTCTTTTTTTATTATTTTGCCTATTGCAGGCCTTGTACCTGAAAAACCATTAAATTCACTCGCTGTTGCGAGCCTTGGTCGCAGATACATGAATAATCATCCATTTAGGACAAACAAATTTAGTACATTTTTAATATGGGACCCTATAAGACGTTTGAAACAGAAAGGTTAATCCTAAAACCTACCTTAGAAGAGGATGCAGCGTTTATTTATGAGCTGTTCAACACTCCCAAATGGCTTAAAAACATTGGGGATAGAAATATTGGCTCGCCCGAAATGGCAAAAGAGTATATTTTAACCAAGATGCAACCGCAACTGGAACGACTTGGATATTCCAATTATACCCTCATAAGGAAAACGGACAAGGTAAAAATTGGATGTTGTGGATTATATGATAGGGAGGGATTGGAAGGCATCGATATTGGATTTGCCTTTTTACCTGAATATGAAGGCAAAGGTTTTGCCTTTGAAGCCGCCGACAAATTAAAAAATGTAGCCTTCAAGGAATTCGGGCTCCATGCCCTTAGTGCCATAACCTCCAAACACAATGTTGCCTCCCAAAGATTATTGGAAAAACTTGGATTGGCCTTAGCGGGAACAACAACACTTCCTAACGACATGGAAGAATTACTCTTATATAAAATTGAAAAATAAAATTTGCCACTCCAAAGAACAACGTATTATGGGCCAATAACAACTCTAGACCCTATAGCACTTGAAAAGAGACATTAGAATTCCCCAAAGCCGTACAGAGACAAAGGATTAAGTAAGGTTTTGAAAGGATGGATAGGGTTCCTAAATTCGTCTTACCGCATCAGTTCACCCTCTTAAACAGCAACAAACGCATATCCATAACCTCTTTCCCAGGTATTTTCAGCGCTTTGAGCACCAGGTTGCCCCTACCCTTTTTCAAGCTAATTTTCCCTAGATCCATAGGAATAAAGTCCTTGGTATAGGATTCAATTCTGGGGTCTCGGTCCCGATCTGCCCCAACTAGTGGGGGATCATGGGCCTTCGTAATGGTCGCCTTTAGGGAACTCTCCCCCAAGCTTAATTCAAATTGGGAACCCAAGTCCTTTTCTTTGGCGGTATAATAGAGCTCCACCTCAAACTCCCCGTCGGCCAGCACTTCCACATCCCAGCTGACACTATCCTTAGTGCTTTTCCAATTTGTAAAAAAGGTATCGTTGGGATGCCTATTACTCCGTTCTATATTGCCATGTGCTACCCCATCCCTGGCAGGAATCTGGGTATATACATAATCAGGATGCCCCAAAGTAAAAGGCCGATCCTCTGTCTCCTTGGATTTTGGCAGTACTTCTTGCAGCCAATCCCTTTTTAACCGTTTCAAAGAATCTGCAAGCTGCAGCAGGTTCCCGGAAAGGTCTGTGGTCTGTCCGCCATCCTTTTCCATATCATAAAGTCTGTCCTCACTATCCAAGCGATATTTTTGCGTACGGATACTTGTACCACTGTTCCAATGATTATAGACCACCCTATCGTCCCAACTGGCATTATCCTCCATCAACAAGGGCTTCAAGCTTTTCCCGTCCAAGGGTTTCTGGGTATTCAATTCAATTTGGGCCAAATCCGTTAAGGTGGGCAATAAATCTATGGAACTTGCTATTTGTGAAATATGCTTGCCTTTAGGTAGCTTATTCTTCCATTGCATCACCAAGGGGGAGCGTACCCCGCCCTCATCGGTAGATCCCTTTTTGCCACGCATCCCCGCATTCCATCGCCATCCGTTTGGTCCGTTGTCCGATAGGTATATCACCAGCGTATTTTCTTCCAGTTGCAGGTCCCTTAGTTTATTAAATACCCTGCCCACATTATAATCTATATTTTCCACCATGGCCAGGGCCGCTCTGGTAAAGTTCTCGTTCTCTTCCTCTTCCCCATGGTATTTCAAGGCAAGTTCCTTGTCCTTGAAGTTGTGCCAAAATTCATCGGGTACCTGCATAGGACTATGAGGCGTATTAAATGGCAGGTACAGGAAAAATGGCTGCTCCTGGTTCCTATCCATAAATTCCAATCCTTTGTTGGTAAGATCGTCAATTATAAAGCCATCACCTTTTACTATTTCCCCGTTGTGCTCCAACATGGGACTAAAATAATTGCCCCAATGCCCGGAACAAAAGCCATAAAAATCATCGAAACCCCTAGCATTGGGATGATAAGGGGGTTGCATCCCGTTATGCCATTTTCCATAAGCGGCAGTGGCATATCCGGCCTCCCTAAAGACTTCGGCTATTGTGGTTTCATCCAGATTTAAGCGTTCGCCACCCGAAGAAGTGGAATAGACCCCTACCCTTGAAAAATAGCGCCCGGTGAGCAGTTCGGCCCGGGTAGGTGAACAAACGGGACTAACATAAAAATGATCGAACATGACCCCATTTTGGGCTATGGCATCTATGTTGGGGGTTGCTAGATTGGTATTTCCAGTAATGCCCAAATCTCCCCAGCCTTGATCGTCGGCCAAAATGAGCACAATGTTGGGTTTTTGGTTACTCTGGGTATTGTCAGTAGATTCAGTTTTTGCCTTTTCCTTGCAAGCAAGTGGTATTCCCAATATGGCCAGGGCCATACACTTCACTAAAATATTCCTCATTTGGCCGTTTTTTAATAGGTTGGATTTTGGAAGTATAAGATAAGAAACTTAATGGATTACTATGCATATGGCCTAAAACCTACATTGGAAGTCTTTTCCCTATCCTTCTTTTCTTTTTGTACTTCAGGCCGCATGGATCAAGCGTAAATTATGAGGTCTTGTCTTAGCTAAATCAAAGAATAGATTCTTGAAAGAATTCTTCCCCTAAACAGATATTATTAACCAAAAATAGTTGAATTTAGAGCTGACCTAATAAGGGTACATCAACACGATGAAAGATTTTTTTGAACACTTCAGACACGAATTTGAATTGCCATTGGAAAATCCGGTGCTGATATTTTCTTTAATCCTCTTTATTATTCTGTTATCGCCCATTCTACTGAGAAAATTAAATATTCCGGGAATAATTGGCTTGATTATTTCTGGTGTGGTAATCGGACCTTTTGGCCTAAATATTCTGGAAAAAAATTCAGCCATTGACCTGTTCTCCACTATTGGCCTGCTGTATATCATGTTCATAGCTGGTTTGGAACTGAATATGAACGAGTTTAAATCCAATAGAAACAAAAGCCTTGTATTTGGATTTTTTACCTTTATTTTTCCGTTAACCATCGGTTTCCCCGTTTGTTATTTCTTTTTGGAGTATGACTTTAATGCCAGTTTTCTTACTTCCAGCATGTTTGCCACCCATACACTGGTAGCATATCCTATCGTGAGCAAACTAGGGGTTTCAAAAAATCAGGCTGTAGCCGTTACCGTAGGCGGAACCATATTGACGGACACCGCCGTACTTATCATTCTAGCTGTAATTATGGGAAACAGTCAGGGCAATTTGAATATGGCTTTTTGGATCCAATTAGGAATTTCATTAACTATCTTTTCAGCTATTATGTTCCTTATAGTTCCAAGGATTGCGAATTGGTTTTTTCGTAAACTGGAAAGTGAAAAACACTCCCATTATATCTTTGTCCTTTCCATCGTTTTCTTTGCCGCATTTATGGCCGAATTAGCAGGTGTTGAGCCGATTATTGGAGCATTTGTGGCAGGATTGGCCCTAAATAAACTTATACCCCATTCCTCGGCCTTGATGAATAGAATACAATTTATAGGCAATTCCCTATTTATTCCCTTTTTCTTAATAAGTGTTGGAATGTTGGTTGATGTTAGTGTTATTCTAAAGGGTGAAACAGCGCTTATTGTGGCAGGAACACTTTCGGTGGTAGCCCTTTTTGGCAAATGGTTCGCAGCTTTGGTCACTCAACTAGCCTTTAAATACTCCAAAACCCAACGTCAGCTTATTTTTGGATTGAGCAGCTCCCATGCCGCTGCAACCTTAGCGGTAATTTTAGTAGGCTATAAAGCTCAAATTCTAGATGAAAACATCCTAAACGGCACCATAATACTTATTTTAATTACCTGTGTTGTTGCCTCATTTGCCACAGAAAAAGCCGCTAAAAAACTCGTGGTGGAGACAGAAGACGATACCACGGGACCACTGAAAGTAAACGGTTTGGATAACGAGCACATTCTATTACCAATTGCCAATATTGGCAACATGGAAAAACTGCTGGAGTTTTCAATATTTATCAAAGGAAAAAAATCGGCCAATCCCCTATCGGTCCTCTCGGTGGTTTCCAATAACAACGAAGCTGAAAACAATATTCTAAAAGCCAGAAAAAAACTGGAAGAATTTGTAGAACAAGCCTCTGCAACGGAAACAAAAGTAAGTATCATTGCCACAATCGACCACAATGCGGCCAGCGGAATATCCCGTATTGCAAAAGAAATAATGGCAGACATCATTGTTTTGGGGTGGCCAAAACGTACCGGATTTATTGACAAACTTATTGGGGAAAAAGTGGACAGCATTATAAGCAACACCGATAAAACCACTATTATTTGTCATTTTGAAAAGCCATTGGTATCCCATAAAAGAATTGTAATTGCGGCCCCGCCCTTAACCGAACATGAGAACGGCTTTGAACTTTGGTTTAGCAAAATGGCAAAATTGGCCCAAGAATTAAGCATTCCTATACAGCTGTACTGCAATGAATCTACCTTAAAATCTATTAGAAAGTTGGTTAAAGATTCTAAAATATCGGCTACAATTACTTCTAGTCTTTTCAGTGATTGGGAAGATTTCCAGGACCTCTCAAAAAACGTAAGGGAAAATGATCTATTTGTTTTGGTTTCTGCCCGTGAAGGTGCTGCATCCTATATGGTTATGCTCGAAAATCTCCCGTCCAAAATGGAAAAACATTTCCCCAATAATAGTCGACTTATCATTTACCCCCAACAGTTCGTTCAGAGTTTTGGAAGCAAGCGATATGATCAGATCAACCCTGAACCGTTCAACAAAGGAATTGAAACCATACAAAAGATTGGCAAGGGCATTGGTAATATTTTTAAAAAGGATAACAAGGAATAATCTGCAGGAAGTATTTCTATAACCTAGCTGTTTGCCGCAGTATTCTAGAAGGTCTAAAAAGCAATGAAAAATCTAGTAACACCCTATCACAGGACCTAGGGATTGGCTGCGCCCTTCCCTACAAAGCTCCGCTTTGAAAACCACAAAAAGTTGCACTTCGCTATACTTCAAAACAACAGGCTCCGTCCTAAAAACGACCCGGGGATTGGCTGCGCCCTTCCCTACAAAGCTCCGCTTTGAAAACCACAAAAAGTTGCACTTCGCTA
>NZ_JALKBB010000130.1:0-325 GCF_023016025.1 Arenibacter sp. S6351L
AAGTGGCCAATACGGACAATTGTGATGGTGGTACAGTCACTATTCAGGTAGGTCCCGATATGGACAATGTGATCGATGCGGTGGACGACAGTTATGGAGTGGAAACCGGTATGAGTGGTGTAATCCCTGATAGCAACGTGCTCGGCAACGATACTATCAACGGCGAGGTAGTAGCCGCCACGGACGTAGTGCTTACTTCTACGCAAACGGACGAACTTACTATAAACGAAGATGGCAGTGTTAGCGTAGCCCCCGGTACTGCCGATGGCACCTACACTATAGAATATACGATCTGTGAAGTGGCCAATGCGGAAAATTGTGATAC
>NZ_JALKBB010000131.1:0-309 GCF_023016025.1 Arenibacter sp. S6351L
GCCTAAAAAGACGTGGTTTCTTGCTTGTGGTGACCTCGACTGGAGTACCTTCGGTTTTCCATTGAGCTCCGTTTTGCAAATAAGAAACCCCGCAGCTATCGCTGCTTGTTCTTTGTTTTACTCCAAAACCTCAAACTACATTTGGCTTTTTCCGCAAAAAAAAGAACCACGCCTAAAAGACGTGGTTTCTTGCTTGTGGTGACCTCGACTGGATTACCTTCGGTTTTCCATTGAGCTCCGTTTTGCAAATAAGAAACCCCGCAGTTATCGCTGCTGGTTCTTTGTTTTACTTCAAAACCTCAAACTGCG
>NZ_JALKBB010000132.1:0-308 GCF_023016025.1 Arenibacter sp. S6351L
AAGTGGCCAATACGGACAATTGTGATGGTGGTACAGTCACTATTCAGGTAGGTCCCGATATGGACAATGTGATCGATGCGGTGGACGACAGTTATAGTGTAGAAACCGGTGTGAGTGGTGTAATCCCTGATAGCAACGTTCTCGGCAACGATACTATAAACGGTGAAGTGGTAGCCGCCACGGACGTAGTGCTTACTTCTACGCCAACGGACGAACTTACTATAAACGAGGATGGCAGTGTTAGCGTAGCCCCCGGTACTGCCGATGGCACCTACACTATAGAATATACGATCTGTGAAGTGGCCAAT
>NZ_JALKBB010000133.1:0-301 GCF_023016025.1 Arenibacter sp. S6351L
CCAATATCACCTTTATCTCCTTTGTCACCCTGGTCGCCCTTAGCACCAGTATCTCCTTTGTCACCCTTTACTCCTTGGATACCCTGTTCTCCAGTTGCACCTGTGGCTCCGGTTGCTCCGGTTGCTCCGGTTTCACCTTGTATGCCTTGCTCTCCAGTTGCTCCAGTAGCACCAGTATCACCCTTGTCACCCTTTTCACCTGTGGTTCCAGTTTCTCCTTGAATACCTTGGATTCCTTGCTCTCCAGTATCTCCTTTGTCGCCCTTAGCTCCAGTATCTCCTTTGTCTCCCTTTACACCCT
>NZ_JALKBB010000013.1:0-136843 GCF_023016025.1 Arenibacter sp. S6351L
GAAAAACAAAAAAGACGTACAGGCGTCAGCCTGTGTCGGATTATCTTGAGCACCGAACCCTAAACATGATCACCGAGCACAGCGAGGTAATCCTGGCACGGATACCATTAGCATAGCGAGGGGGTTAAGCAGTGGAAAACAAAAAATCGGGATAGGCACAAGTCTGTATCGGATTTTTATAGGCCACGATCCTGCTAGAGGATTATGGAACTCATTGAGTTAATTTCTGATTATTGATTCAATATACATTGAAACCCTTCTTTTTCATATATTTCCCTTCAAAGTTTACGTCTACCCACTATAAGAATCCTAAGAAAACCTGACGATTCGTTAGCTTTTTGCTTATATTTTGCATATTCGTATTTTGTAATGTTAAAATTTATTAAATCTATAATATAGCCGGCCTATATTGCGATATATTTAATAAGTTTGAGTAGAATTAGTTAAAAAAACAAATCTAAAACATCCTTAAAATATGAAAAAGTCAGTATTTATCTTGATGGCTGCAATGCTGTTGAACGTGGTTCAAGTTTTTGCTACCGATCCCCAAAAAGGCGAAGCAAAACCGGCGAAAGCAGTTACGACCCAAATTTTCCAATTGTTGAGTGACAATATTATTCCCGATGAAATTCGTGGCGCAAAAGCCGAGGTACGTGTGGCATTGGACAATGGTGATTATTTGCGGGTTCTAAGTGTTAAAACGGAAAACCAAGCATTGGAGACCTATATTCGCAATAGTATCGATTTTCAAAAAGTTTCAAAAGGAACTTTCGAGCAAGGAGTTATATATCGTATTCCTTTAGAAGTCAGTAAAAAGGGAAGTATCCTGTAAGCTGATTCAATTAAATAATAGTAAAAGGCCCCTGAAAGTATTTCAGGGGCCTTTTGATTTTTTGCAAAACTATCAATACTTATTTAGAAGTATTAATGATTTTCAGATGAATGTGCATTGGTATTTATTCCAAAGAAGGTATTGTAATTAACAACCTCCTCGGTTTTATCGCTTCTTTTTAATTTAGTGATCAAATATGGAATGTAGGTGACAGCTACCATAATAATTCCTGTAACCACTAGTACCACTGGGTTCACGAAAAATTCGCTGAAAGAAAAAATACTAATGATCAAAATGGTGGAAAACGGCATGGAACAAGCCAAAATATTAACGGCAAAGTTAATATCGAAAGTGGGCTTTTTCTGTTCGTCCTTTTCCTCCAAGGTACTTACAGCACTCATATGGGCAAACGGCCAAAAGCTGCAGGCACTCTGTGGGAATACCACAATAAATAAAATCATTGGGGCGGCCAATGCAGGGAACAGGAAAACAAAAATAGCCGATAGTAAAAAGGTGATACCGGCGCGTCTCATCAAAAGTGAAAAGATAAAGCCAAATTCCCTAAATTTTATACGTACTGCCATACCAATGAAAAGGAGCACCAAAGGTGTCATAATCAAGCTCATTTTAACTATGGTGTTCCCCAAGAAATCAGGAAAGGAGCTAAGGGTTAGTCCGAACCCCAAAAGTACCATAGCTACTATTATAACCAGGTTAATAGGTTCATTCAGCATTGAAAGGAACAGGCCTTTTAACTTGCTGGAAGTAGTTGCAACCAAATCTTTGACGGCCCTTGCATGATACCAGTGCATCCCTAACATATACAAAAGGATAAGGACAAAGATTTTGTTGCCAACGTCGGCCAATGCGGCCAAGGCCAGATATTCATCCCCCAAGTAGACTATGATAAAGGGGAAACAGGAAAGTCCTGGTGCCAAAGAGGGGAGGAGCATTGTCAATGTTCTTTTTTTAGCTCCTTCATTGTTTGGTAGTGAAGGTGCCAATAGGTACTTAGTGGCTATGACCATTATAAAATTAAATACCAAAGCCATAAGGGGAAAAACCAATAATGACCCTTTGAGTTCTATTTTTAATAAGGCCACAAAAATTGTAGCTGGCAATGCCACGCTCAATATCAAGGTCTTAATCCCTTTCAGGTCATCCTTAGCTACCTTTTTTTGTAGTAACAGACCCAGACCTATGATCAGTAGGAGTTCTAATGTTTTTTGTAATGCATAATTCATATTATAAGTTCTTAATAATTCACTATTCCGTTCGGGGGTTTCCGTAATAAAGAACCCAACAGTAGTTGGATCATAGAAAGATCTGTAAGACCCTCCTATTGATCCAACCCGTGGGTAAACTCAACTTAAACCAATACTTTTTCCAACGCTTTTGTAAATAGCTTCATTTCCTCCATGGTACCCATACTAACGCGGCACCAGTTCTTACCCATAATCTCGAAGGCGCGAACACCTACTTTCTGGGCTGTCATTTTCTCTAGGAAGGCCTTTCCTTCCATTTCAATAGGGAAGATTATGAAACTTGTGGAAGACGGAATGTATTCAAAGCCCATTTTATCCAAGCTTTGGTAGACATATTCTCTACATGCAGCGTTGAGCTTTCTGGACTTGTCCTGAAAGGCTACATCATCCATACTGGCCGTAGCTGCAAATATGGAAGTGTATGCAATGCCCATACCCCCGCGGGTAACTTTTTCAAGTTTTGCCAGAGTCGATTCCTGTGCCACGATATATCCTACCCTTAGGCCGGCCATACCGTGTATTTTTGAGAATGTACGGGCTATTATTACGTCCTTGCCTTCATTTACTAGAGATACCATACTTTGTTTGGCACCATCCTCTAAAAAGCCCATATAGGCCTCATCCACGAAAATGGGAACTTTTTCGGATACCCTTGAACAGAAATCTACCAATTCAGCACTATCGGTCATTGCCCCGGTAGGATTGTTGGGATTACAGATGTATACCAATTTTGTATCTGCGTCAATGGCAGCTTCCATGGCTTTAAGGTCATGTGACCAATCTGCCTTACAGGGAACGGCTTTCCAAGAAGCACCTGTGGCCTCTGCTACACGAATCAATGACATATAAGTAGGGTCAGCGGATACCACATTACCACCGTTCGCAAAAAGGACCATGGCTGTTTTTTCCAATAGATCGGATGATCCAGGCCCCATCATAATGTTCTTGATGTCTACGCCTTCTTCCGTAGCTATTTTGCCCATTAGGTCAAAAAGTTCGTACCAAGCATAACGATTGCCTTTAAAGGCAACATTTTGTAAGGCCGAAATGGCTTTTGGGGATGGTCCGTAAGGATTTTCGTTGGCATTTAATTTAGCTTCCAATACCGGCATTTCACGACTATAGTCCGGTAAAAATTCCTTAAAAAATGGAGTGTAAATGGCATTTCCCTGGGCATCAAGTGCTAAAGGTGCTTTGGGCATCTCGGAGATCCCAAAACTCAAATGTGGCATAGCCATTGCTCCTGCAGCAGTTAATGCTCCTTTTTTTAACCATGATCTTCTGTCTAATGTTTTCATAATGTTATCGTATTTAAGTTTATGAGTTTAATTTTTAATTACTTTCTACTGGTTCGGCATTGGCACCTATATTTCCTGAGGCCACTACCGTATTATCTGTTTCGCTTAGGTAAATGTTGATGTGCGCATCCAGATCTAGGAGCCCATCATAAAAAGAAGTATCGCTTATGACGTAAAACTTGTTGTCATTTAACTCGCCCGTATCTCCGGAAACGGTATCCAGTGTTAGCAGGGTAGTAGTTCCTACTCCTGCCGCACCCTCTATAATAAGTGCAGGATGTTGTTGGCCTTCAATGGTGTTATATAGCGAAACCTGAACAAGTGTTCTGTCTAGGGTGCCTTTCCAAAAAACCACTCGCCCATATACATTGGATCCACCTGGGTCGGCAGCATCAATGGTATAGGCAGTATAATAGCGTAAAGTTCCTCCGCCTTCGGCGACCTCTAATGCAGCTTCTGGCATTTCTTGCTCACAGGAAGCAGTGAAGAAAACAAGAAATAGCAAACTAATAATTTTTATAGATGTATGTTTCATATCTTTTATTTTTATAGCGTTAACAGATTAAAATCCAAAAGTTAGCCTAGCGAAATAATATGCTCCGTTAGAACCTTGCTGATAGTTGGAGTATAGGTAGAAGCCTCTTTGTTCGGACCTTAGAATATCTGGGTACTTATTAAAGATGTTATTGCCCCCTACAGTTAATGCAAGCTTGTCAGTAAAGTTGTGGGTAACTCCTATATCTGTAACAAACTGAGCTGAAAAGGTTTGATCTGGATAGCCTTCAGAACCATCACTAAGAGTTATGAAATTGTTGCTTAAGGAGGTTACTTCCCCAAAATAGGATCCCCTTAGCATTCCTGACCATTTGCCCCAAGTATAGGTTCCAGAACCAATAAAGGTGGTGTTTGGAGTACCTGTTTCAAATTGACCTATGGAAGACCTGTTTACATATTTAGTTTCCAATTCCTCATCGGACAATACGGTATTAAGATCGGGAACACTTGCCCCTTCAAAAGTGTTTTCACGGAATACACCTGAAAGTGTTAGGCCTAACATGCCTTCACCTACTTTTTCTCTATAGTTGGCCACTATTTCAACTCCTTTGGTGCTTATGTCGCCCCCATTTATTCTAAAACTGGCCAATCCGGAACCAATGATAGGTGCCAATGCAGGAGCTTCGCTAGCATCAAAATTATCGGTTTCAAAGATGCGGTCTTTTATATCAATTTTATAGGCATCTACTGTTAGGTCTATTTTGTTGAAGAGACGGGTAGTGAAACCTATACTTAAATTTGTGGACTGTTCCTGTTTTAGGGCCTCTATACCGATGGCTCTTGCGGCACTACTTGTATTTGGATAAAGTGTACCATCAAAAGGATCAAGACCTACAAAGAAGGTAAAGGTGTGTGAATAATTCAATTCTTGTAGGGATGGAGCTCTAAAGCCCGTGCTCAAAGACCCTCTCAAGGCAAAGTTATCCAAGATGGAGTATCTAGTAGCTATTTTCCCAGTAAAGACATCTCCAAAATCTGAGTAGTTCTCAGTACGAACGGCACCCGTCAATAGCCATTTTTCGGTAACATCAAGTTCAGCATCCAAATAGGCAGCGGTAACCGAGCGAAATTCGTTGGCCTCATTCTCAGGGGCAAAGCCTCTAAAGCACTGACAGTTGGGGCTGTAAAATTTATTTATGTTGGTACTGGCCTCACCATAAGGCAGAACTACTGGGCTGCCGTCTGCATTTACAATGGGTTCGGAGTTAAGATCTTCCAAGGGAAAACCATCAGGACCCAATAGCGCTTCGTTATCAGTAGTTGCCGTATATATCCCGGCATCGCCTATGGCGTAACTTTCTGGCTGACCTGCCTCAATTTGGTAGTTTTCTACCCTTAGTTCTACTCCTATAGCAACGTTAAGCCCTAATAGTACATCATCAAAATATTTTGATACATCAAAATTGGTTGTGTTCTGGTAGAAGCTGTGTGTTCCCAAATCCATTGTTGTAGGGGATGCGGATTGTAGGCTTGCGTTGAAGGTATTGAACATGTCATAATTCATTTTGTTTCTACCGAAGGTATTGCTGAAATCAAAATTGAAATCGCCCAGGGTACCATCAATTCCACCTGTAAAGGCTATGTTGGTCTGGGTACTGGCAATCTGGGGCCTAAATCCATTCGGGAAAAGGTCAAAATTGGCTCGGTCCGCTTGTGCAGCTCTACGGTAAAAGCAGCTGTACCCAGCTGTGTATTTATATCCAAAATCACCAAAAGAATAAAATTGGATATCCTCATTGATGGGAAATGCCAAATTGTAGGCCACGACTCCTAGATTGGATGCCGCGGTACCTGCATAGGAGGAAAAATCCTTGGCAGTAAGGCCTCTCGCATCCGAAAGTCCGGCATCTGTCCTAAGTTCATCTGCAAGGGCTGTATTGCCTGAAGCCTGTGCCGCTACCAGTTCTGGGTTGGTTATGATAATATTCCCTTGGGCATCCGTACGCTCATTGTTCAGGTATGCATCTCCATAAGGAGTAGCATTACTTATATTGGGGCGAACTGTTGCTTCTGCTTGGCGGTAAAGTCCTGTAAGGTTTAAGTAGCCACCTTCTTCAAAAGAGACCCCGTAATTTCCTGCCAATTGATAATTGATACCATCTGGTTCTGTGTCTTTCAACAAAGCCTGATTTTCTACACTTACATCGGTTCCGCTAAGATCTGGGGCGGAATTTGGGAATCCGCCCACAGTAAAATTTCCGGTAAACTCTCCAGTACCCTTTTTTAGTACAACGTTCATTACACCGGCAATGGCATCGGAACCGTATTGCGCCGAGGCACCGTCCCTTAAAATTTCGACCCTGTCAATGGCGTCGGGGACAATGAAGCTCATATCCGTGGCATTTGCAGCTGATCCAGTTTGTGAACCTGCCAACAGTGCTGAAGTGTGTCTTCTCTTACCATTTACAAGTACCAACATTTGGTTCGGGGCTAGACCACGAAGGGTGGGGGGATCAACAGCAGACGAAAGGTCACCACCCTGGGAGCGAAAGGCACTAAATGAAGGTGCTGAGGCGACCAGCATTTGCGCCAGGTCCATTTGCGGCATATTAATAGCCTGTTCCTTTATACTTATAACATCGACGGGGGCAGTAGTTTCCAATTTGGTCCTACCTTTACTTCTAGAGCCAATAACTATAGTTTCCGTTAACATTTCAGCAGCTTCGGGAAGGGTTACGGTAATGTTGGTTCTTCCTCCTATTAGAATTTCCTTATTAGCGTAACCTAATGATGATAATAATAAAACTGCGTCGGATTCCGCGTCAATGGAAAAATTTCCGTCAAAATCCGATATACTTCCTTTAGTGGTACCCTTGATTACTACATTCACGCCTGGTAGGGGGGTACCGACTTCATCTGTAACTATTCCAGATACAGTAATTTGTTGGGCGTTCATCGCTAGCATACTGAATAGTGCGAGTGATAGTATTAGAGCTTTCTTCATATACAATAGTTTAAGGTAGTTAGTAAACAATGTTTTAGGCATACCTATTCCAATCGTTTCCATGGCCATGGAAATTCAACTGTACACCTGGTAAAAGGAAAGTTCCGGATACTTAGCTATCAAAAAACAACCAAAATTTATTGTTAAATGACTTTACAAATTTAACGATACATTAGGATAAATAAAAGTTTGGTGGTTTTCTAAAAGTCTGTATTATAGTCAGTTACAAGTCAAAAAGTAAACATATAGCCATTTTATAGTCCGTTTTCTAACGATATGTCAGCTTTTTTAATTTGAAAGAATAAAAGCTGTCAATATGATCAATTTTGCAAATAATTCATTTTTATCATTATGATAAAAAGCCTCTTGTTCAAAATGAATTAAAATCAGTATTTGATTCTTTTTCTTGCCATATTATTTGTGTTTTTTTCAAAATGGTAAATTAAATTTATTAAAATCGACCATTAAAAGGATTTTATTGAATATTTTTCATCGTTATTTTTGTAAAAAACTGACTAATAAGTTTATTATGATCTAAAAAGTGATAAAACAATATTATCTGGTCTTGAATGGATGTTTTTACAAGTATTGTATAGTAGTGGGTCTTAGATTTCATCCATAACGGTTATTATTATTCGGGAGTCTTAAGTGATAATATTAAGATTGGATCCAATAATGGGGATTCTAAGTGTCCCATTAAAGACAACACAACAGGAGTAGCTTTCAGTGACTGGACCACAAAGCGAGCCGAAGTATGCGCATAGAGCTATATTATCCTAATTGCTTTAAAGGTGTAATGACATTGGTCCGTATGCGGAAAGGGTATAATTGAAATCCAAAAAGGTATATAGGAAGGATAAACTAATATTGGAATGATTAATGGAGTTGGAGTTAAGGGGTAACCTTTATTATATACGGCTAATGTTAATTTACAACTATATCAATATTGGGAAATGTATACCTATATATAATAAGGAGTATATTTCTATGGTAAAGTGCTTCGGGTTTTATACCGTTACTGAAGGTCAAAGAATAAGTTCCTTTTTTATTATTGTCAATATATGGTTGATGGAGCCGTATAATAGAGAAGCCTTTGGAAAACTTAATAGCCCAGGGTTGAAGGTTGTTAAATTCGATAATTTAGTAAAAGAGCCTGATCCAAGTTGCCGTTAAGCAATGGTTCCAAATATTCAATATTTAAAAGAAGTTGTAGTTAGTTGGTAGTGATCTTAGGAGTTGGCCAAAAGATTTCAATAAAGGAGATTGTTTTTATCTAAAACTAAAGAATTGGCAGTTTTAATAAATATTATATGTCATATAAGTATATTATATCATTTTTTTTGATGATTTTTTAGATTTTCGAATTCATTGTTCAAAGGCCATCGCTAAGAACAAAAAAATGAAAAAGTGATTTTTAATAATATGAAAAATCCTACTTCTGAAAAATGACATAAAATTATTTTTACATCTTTTTATTATCATATTATTAGTGTTTTTCCTTAAATGATGAATTAAATTTACTGAAACTTATAATTATCAGAATAAAACACATTATTTCACAACTGATGTTATATACGTGACAGATATTTAATGTTCTGGATAATCTAAAATTGAACAATATGAAAGATAGAATTGATGAAATGGATTTCAAAATTTTAAGTTTGCTGGCAGACAATGCCCAGATGCCCTATACCGAGGTGGCTAAAAAGGCAGGTATTTCCCCTGGTACAGTTCATGCCCGGACCAAGAAAATGATAAATTTGGGGCTGATAAAGGGTGCAACCTTAGATCTTGACTACAGCAAGATAGGATGGAAAATGACTATTTTTCTAGGGGTTTATCTACGTGAAAGTTTTATGTACAAACAGGTTATCGAGGCCTTGAGAAAGGTGCCGGAGGTAGTTAAAATTCACCACAGTACTGGTAAATATGATATTTTTCTTAAAATGCACGCTAGGGATAGTATGCATTATCGGGATGTGTACCAGGATACCATTTTAACCATAGACGGGATAAAAGGGGTAGAATCTTTTATGTCCGTGGAGGAAAACATGAGTAGACATATTTCTTTTGAGTGATTTATATTTTTCCAAGTCCGTGGTAACCAATTACGCTACAATTAGGTTGACCATTGGAACAAATGGTTTCAATGGTGCTTTTTGATCGGAGCTTCAGCTTTCATACTAAGGAGGACTAAGGACGACTATGGAGAACCAGGGGCCCGGCCCCAAAACCTGAGCCCCTGTGTCTATTATATTTTAGAAGCTAAATAGGGCCGTAATATCACCAATAATACCTCCTTATAAAATCAGCCTTATATATTGAATAGCATTATTATATATTTTTCATTTCGGCCACCAAATCTGTCAAAGCCGCCTTTGCGTCACCGAAAAGCATGGAAGTTTTGGAATTATAAAACAATTCGTTCTCAATCCCGGCATAACCTGCGTTCATACTGCGTTTGTTTACGATGATATGCTTGGCATTTTCCACATCCAAAATTGGCATACCGTAAATGGGGCTTGCTGGATTGTTATGTGCTGCCGGGTTAACAACATCATTCGCCCCAACAACCAGTACTATGTCGGTATTGCTAAACTGGGGATTAATATCTTCCATTTCAACCAGCATATTGTATTCTACATTGGATTCCGCCAATAATACATTCATATGTCCTGGCATACGACCTGCAACGGGATGGATCGCATATTTCACATTTACCCCCTTTCTTGTCAACATCTCCTCCAGCTCATGAATTACATGTTGCGCCTGTGCAACTGCCAAGCCATAGCCAGGGACAATGACTACATTGTTCGCATAATTCATCATAATGGCAGCATCGCTGGCGGTGGTGCTCTTTATGGACCCTAAAGCCTTATTCTCACCTGCAGTTGCAGTTGCTCCCCCAAAAGCACCAAAAATTACCGACCCCAAGGTTCTGTTCATGGCCTTGCACATTGCCACCGTAAGTATAATACCAGCAGATCCTACTAATATACCCCCTACGAGCATCACCATATTATTATACAAAATCCCTGTTATGGCAGCGGCAATACCTGTCAAAGAATTTAATAAAGAGATTACCACTGGCATATCAGCGCCTCCAATGGGAAGCACAAATAGAATTCCATAGATTAGGCCTGCAGCCAATAGTGTATACAACACAAGCTGGCTATCTACGCCGGTGGTGACCATAAATGCCGCAAAAATGATAATTCCAATAATGGTAATATTGTTTATGATGTTGTAGTAGGGTATCCTTACCACACTTTTTAAAGAGCCGTTTAATTTGCCCCAGGCAATTAAACTACCGGAAAAAGTAATGGCCCCGATTATTATTCCTGAAACTATGGTCGTGGATTGGGTTGCGTAGTTTACATTTTTACCGTATTCCACTAGCCCGATAAGTGCTGCACTTGCACCTCCAAAACCATTGAATAAGGAGACCAATTCTGGCATTTTCGTCATTTCTACCTTTATGGCTATTAACCAGCCAATAATGGAACCTATGAGAATTGCCACCCCAATAAGGATATAAATTAGAGGTGAAACTTGTTGCTCATGAACAAAAACAGTCCCTAAAATGGCCAATCCCATACCGGCGGCCGCAATTGAGTTACCTTTTTTTGCCGTTTCTGGGTGGCCCAACATTTTTAGGCCAACTATAAATGTTACGGTCGCAATCAGATATATGATATTCAATAAAATCCCCATTATTTTTTTCTTTTAAACATTTGTAACATTCTATCGGTAACTGCAAAACCACCTACCACATTTAGGACCCCCAAGACAACAGCAATGAATCCCAAGGTCAAGGCTACATAATCAGTTGGATCTGCATGCAACATCACTAAAATAGCTCCCACTATTACAACACCGCTCAAGGCATTTGCCCCGGACATTAAAGGTGTATGCAAAACAGCAGGAATACTCTTTATTACCTCTACCCCAACAAATATGGCAAGGATAAGGATATAGGTAATCTGTAGGTTGTTCTCTATAAATTCCAAAAACTCATTCATTGTTTAATTTTTTAATTATTTCTAATAATTCCATTTTGTACAATCAGGGTCTCATCCGTAATTTCTTCCTCCAGATCCCATTTAAAATTGGTCCCTTCGGTTAAATGTTTAATATAGTTGTAGATATTTTTTGCATACAGATCACTGGCATTTGTGGATACGCTTCTTGGATCAATACTGGTGCCAATGACCTTAACACCATTTCTGACGATGGTCTTATTTATCTCACTTACTTCGCAGTTTCCTCCTTGGGCAGCGGCCAAATCAATGATTACAGCACCATTTTTCATTTGCATTACCTGTTCTTCCGTAATTAATACTGGTGCTTTTCTGCCGGGAATATTGGCTGTTGTAATAACCAGGTCTGCCTGGAACAGGGATTTGTTTACCGCCTCTTTTTGTCTTTTTTGGTAATCTGCCGAGGCTTCCTTGGCATAACCCCCTTCTGTTTCCTCGCCCTCATTGTCTACCGAGATAAATTTGGCCCCAAGGGATTCCGCTTGCTCCTTGGTTTCAGATCTTATATCTGTGGCCTCTACAATAGCTCCCAATCTTTTGGCAGTCGCTATGGCTTGTAAGCCTGCAACGCCAACACCATAGATCAATACCCTTGCTGGCGCAATGGTTCCGGCCGATGTCATCATCAAAGGAAAGATTTTAGTCATCTCAAAGGCTCCCAAAATCACAGCTTTATAGCCGGCCAGATTGTTTTGAGAACTCAATACATCCATATCCTGGGCCCTTGATATCCTAGGAATGGCATCCATGGAAAAAGCAGTAACGCCTTTATTGGCAATGGCCTGGATTAGTTCTGGGTTCGACTTATGATACAATTTACTGATCAAAATCTGCCCTTCGTCCACCAATTTTAAATCTTCTTTATCAAACGGATTAATTTTTAGGAGTACCTCGGCTTCATGGAAAATGACAGCTCGTTTTTCAACAGCTACCTCAACATTTTTATAATCTGAATCCTTAAAGGAAGAGTACTCTCCTGCACCTTCCTCCACAAGAAGTTCAAATCCTGAGGCAATTAATTGTTTGGCAATGTTCGGCGTAATGGCAACGCGTCTTTCTCCATCCAAGGTTTCTTTTAAAATGCCTATTTTCATTTTGGTTAATGGTTTAGTTATTTATGAAAATTAACTTATTGGTTATGATTATAGAAAATTGGCGAAAATAGAGAATTAACAAAATATTTGAGGTTATTCATAAGAAAGATTACAATTTTTGTGTTAATTGTTTAATATTTCGTAAAAGGATGGCAAAACTACAAGGCCATTCCTTTTGAGTGTTATTCTTAGGTTTAACTTTTTTATTAATGTTTCTATAGACCATTCAATACTACAATGATAAGCTTAGTGAGTTTTTTAGGCATCCTGTACTGTCCGGGCTTGGACGTATATTAAAATGCAATTTTGGAAATTTTCTATAGGATTATCTCTTTAGGAAATGTAGTTTTTACAATCCATTCAAGATGGGTAACTTAACCTAATATTGTTAATTGTCGATTTGATTACCGACTTCAGTGTATTCCAGATGGAATTAAAGAGGCGTATTGAAGTATTTACAAGGAATATGATCTTCTAATTAATGTTCAGGGGCATTATGGGCCTCTCGCATTTGTTCACTGTCCCAATGATTGTCAAATTCAATAATACCCCTATTTAAATCTTCCTCCAACTGTTTTTCTTGTTGTTTCATTTCTTTTTTGGCCTTAAAAATATACTCTTCCCTGGTTTTGGGTTTATTGGCCAATCGTCTTAGGCTTTCCTCATCGTATTGAATAAATTTCTGGGCTTGCCTGTATATGGTGTATTTTCTAAACCCTAAATGGTTTAAAGCATCACTTGCCATTTTAACGGAGGTTTCCAAAGACTCTCTGTACACATCTTCAACACCCATATTTAGTAAATCGTACGCATCATATCTGTTTTTTGCGCGTAACATCAACTTCACATTAGGATATTTCTCCTTCACCATTTTCGTTAAATGGATTACGTTATCGCTATTGTCAATTGCCGATATTAGAATCTTGGCCTCTGCTATACCTGCAGATTCCAATAGATCTATTCGAGTGGCATCCCCATAGTATACTTCAAACCCCATTTTCCTTAGAAGATCTACCCGGTTGGAATCGTTATCCAATATAGTGGCTTCAATGCCATAGGATCTGAGGAACCTTCCAACCGTACTTCCAAAATGGCCAAAACCTACCAAAATAACTTTGTGGGTCTTGGCAATGTGATCCACTGGTCTGGTTTCCGCTTTTTTGGTTCCTACCCGCGGTAGGATCAATCGCTCATTTATTATTCCCAGTATGGGCGTAAGGGTCATGGTAAGTGCTGTTACCACCAACATCATATCCAATTCAACCCTATCCAGAATATTCAATTGATAGGCGAAAGAAAGTAGTACAAAAGCAAATTCCCCAATTTGGGCCAGCCCAATAGTTAGGAGCAGTCTTTGATCGGCCTTAAGTTTAAAAATGGCTCCGACCAAGAATAGGATTAGGGCCTTTAAAACGATTACGGCGACTACCAACCCACTAATCATTAAGGGGTTGTCCCCAATAACAATAAAATTAATAGAGGCTCCGACCGCCATAAAGAACAAACCCAACAACAGGCCTTTGAAGGGTTCCAGATTACTTTCCAGTTCATGTTTAAATTCGCTGGTAGCCAATACCACTCCGCCTAGAAAAGCCCCCAAGGCCGGACTAAGTCCAACCAATTCCATAAGATAGGCGAGGGCAATAACGATGAGCAGGGCGGAAGCGGATAGTAGCTCCCTAAGTCTGGTTTTGGCTACCAGCCGCAACATGGGTACAAAGAAATATCGACCGGCAAGAACAACGGTCACTACCGACAGGAAAATGGCCAAAGCCTGAAAACCTAGGGGTAAATTTTCAAGTAGATAGATATGATCCGAATGGTCGTCGGCAATTGCAGTTTTTTCCGAATCCGTTAGTAAGGGGATTACCGCCAACATCAAAATAACAATAATATCCTGAAAAAGAAGAATGGAAAAAGATGAAGCCCCGTAGGTAGTATTCATCAATCCATTTTCCTTTATAGTCTGTAAGGTTATGGCAGTGGAGGACAGGGATACTGCCATGGATATGATAAGCGAAACTTTCCAATCAAATCCAATCATGTTAAATAACAGGAAGGAAACGATCATAGTACCCAGAACCTGGGCTCCGCCCATGCCAATTATGGTTTTTCTCATTTGCCAAAAACTCTTTGGTTCTATTTCAAGGCCTATTAGAAAAAGCATCATGACCACACCAAATTCGGCAAAGTGAAGTATGTCCTGACCTTCATCGCCAACAAAGCCCATAATATAAGGCCCTATTAATATTCCAGCCAAGAGGTAGCCCAGAACAGAACTTAGTCCGAACTTTTTGGCTATGGGAACACAAATAATGGCACCGGTCAGAAAGACAATTGCTGCAAAAAGTATGCTACCGCTCATTTAGAAGTTATTTTATTTAGTTGGGGAGTGTCATTTAAGAATTCACAGTTTTTGATCTTGTCAAAAGGAAGGCTTTGCTGTAATTCAAATATTAATTGTTCGTATTTCAAGGTGTAATCTTCCAGCTCTTGATCGGACATGTTATGGGTTCCCATAACCGTAAATGGTGGCAGATATATCATATTACAGAGTCTGGCGGTCTGTTCAAAGGGTCGCAAAAATTCATTTACAGAATAGTTATTGCTACCTTCTGAACAGTAAACTGCCCTGGTTCCACCAGTGGTAATAACATTTAAACATTTTTTGGATTGTAGCGCCTTGCCGTTAGCTCCATAGGCCCATCCAAATTCCAGAACCACATCCATCCATTGTTTCATCAAGGGGGGGCAACTGTACCAATAAAAGGGATGGTGCCAAACAATAACATCGTGTTCGGCCAAAAGTTTTTTTTCACTTGTAATATCTATGTTAAAATCAGGATAGCGCTCATAAAGGTCATGAAAAGTAACCCCCTCTTTATTTTCTACCACTTTTACCAGGGCTTTGTTTGCTCTGGATTGTTCAAATTTTGGATGTGCAAACAAAATTAATATTCGATTCATACTTTTAATTTAATGCATAACATTGGAACCAAGGTTTCATTTCCAATAAATATGGCATTCCATATCTGTAATTAGGCCCTTCCTTACCGATCTACACCTTATCCAGACCATTGTTAAAAGAGGTTGGCAGTTCAAATACTTCCAACTCAAAATAAGGCAGTGCCGCCAACAAATGGTCAAAAATATCCGCCATTATATATTCGTAATTTTCCCAACGTTTATCACTGCTAAAGGCGTAGATTTCCAAGGGTATCCCTTGTGGTGTAGGAGATAATTGCCTGGTCATTAGGGTCATAGTCTGGTTAATAGCGGAGTGGTTCTTTAAGTAGGTTTCCGCATATTTTCTAAAAACACCAATATTTGTAAGGTTCCTTCCGTTTATGGCCATTTGTTTGTCAATATCGTGCTCATTGTTATAGGTATCGATATTGGTATTTCTTACCTCTAAATATTTGGAAATTATCTGTATACCTTTCAGGGTTTCGATGTTTTCTGCAGTCAGGAATTTAATACTTTTCTGTTTTATAAGCAGAGCGCGTTTAATCCTACGGCCTCCGGAGGCCTGCATTCCCCTCCAGTTTTTGAAAGAATCAGAAATAAGCGAATAGGTAGGAATGGTTGTAATTGTCTTGTCAAAATTCTGGACTTTCACAGTAGCAAGGGAAATTTCGGTAACATTGCCATCGGCCCCAAATTTTTCAAAGGTTATCCAGTCCCCTATACGCACCATGTCATTGATACTTACCTGTATGCTTGCCACAAGGCCTAAAATGGTATCTTTAAATATCAAAAGAATTACCGCAGAGGCAGCGCCCAAGGCGGTAAAGAATTTCCAAATGGTGGTATCGGTCAATACCGCAAAAAGAGTAAGGATGCCCCCGATCCAAGCGAATATCATAAATACCTGAATATAGCTATCCAAAGGCTTGTCCTTCATATGGGGCAAGGTTTTTAGATAATCCTTAATGCTTCGGAGCAGGCTTCTTATAAGTATTAGCACCAAAATTACGGCTAGGATTTCAATGGCCTTCAATATAATACCTTCGGTATTTTCAAAATCGAGGAAGGCCAAGGGAAGATACCTGTACAACAACCATAAGGGTATAATGTGCGCTACATACCTGGGCACCTTATTGAACACTAAAAAATTATCAAAATTGGTCTTGGACTGCCTAGCGAACCTGACCGATAAGAAACGGAATAGTTTCCAAAGGATATAATCCATCAATAGGGCCACTAAAATTATTCCTATGAAAAGAATTAGGGCGTTGAGATAGGCGGCCGTGTTGGCTTCCAAACCGGATTGGATCAGGTAATCGTAAAGTAATCGTCTTAAACCGTTGTTCATGACCAGAATGCAATGTTGAATATTTGGCAAAAATAAGGATTGAGGTTCAGTTGTAGCAGTAGATAGGCAAAAAGTATTAAAGCTCTGTCCTACAAACTATTTTAATCCCTTTATGTGCTTAAACAGGTTGCTTATCTATACCGGGCTAAAATCGTAAAATAATTTTGAAGTTAGTTAATTTTTACCGGCTAATGATTTCATTGTTCAGAATATTGCCATCAACGTCATAATGTGTAAATTCTACCACTGTGGCAGTTCCTTCCCAGGTCAATTTAATTCCATTGTTGGCAATGACATCCTGGCAAAGGAGGTACGGCAGCAATGGCGATCCATTTTCATTGCTCGCATATAGGATAGTTGAAGTTGTACTTGGCACAATAAATATTGAATAATGTTAAAAAAAAGCCATATATTGAATAAGCTAAAAAAACTCTAAAATATAACCACCCATTAACAAAGTCAATATGAAAATAAACCGATTCTTTATGACCGTGGCCACGGTAATTGTAGTGTTCCTATACAGTGAAAATGCATTTTGCCAGACCACAGATATCGCGGTAGTGGATAGTACCTCCAAAGCAGAAAACAGATTAAAATTCGGTTGTGGGTTTGGATTGAGCTTTGTTGGAGGTACCAATATTAGTCTATCTCCTAATTTGATTTATGATGTAAGCAATAAAGTGAGTCTTGGCGGTGGAATCCAGGGCAGTTATACCTCCATCAAGGATTTGCAGAATACCACCACTTTTGGAGCCAACATTATAACCCAGTATAGGCCGATCCGACAATTGACTACCTTATTGGAATTCGCCCAACTCAAGGTAAATACCAAAACGGAGACCCCCACGGGAAAAGTTACCGATGATTACTGGGACTCTGCACTCTTCGTTGGTTTAGGATGGAATATTAATGAAAAAATATCCGTAGGGGCAAAATACAATGTATTGTACAAGGAAGATGAAAGTGTATATACCAGTCCCATTCTTCCCTTTGTAAATATTACCTTTTAGAAGATTGGCGGCATAGGTGGCATTAAAGTTTTAATAGCGCAAGGCCAAACACTATCTTACTTGTGTTGATATCGGGCATCGAGGTCTTTTAAAGTACCTAGGGGGGGATTAGAACCGGATTCCCATTTTTTTTGACGATAGATTCAATCGTTTTTCCCAATTAGGTTTACAGAGAATTTTATCCCATTTGCGGCAATTCCTATGAGTGCTTCTGCAAATAATATCACTTAATATTCAACTTCTTGGATATTGTAACACCTTAAATAATTAATACACTGCTCTAGATTGGGATTAACCCAACTATGCTAAATGTTGACATTTTTTAAGATTTGTTGTCAATGTGCAGTTAAAATAGCATATAAATTGGAAAATCCTGCTGTTTCATGAGGAAGTGTATGTCTATAAATTTGTAGGCGTATTCTTTAAATACTTCGTTATGAAAAAAATGAATTTTTATCCCAAGACTTGGCAAGTGGTACCACTGCTTTCCGATAGGTATCTGTTGGATTCAGATGGAAAATGTATAAAGGATTTGGTCTTGCGGAATAGCTATGCCACGGATATGAAAGTGTCCGAAATGGATTTGAACATTACTAAGTTTTCTGCTATAGATACCCATGGACAGGAGCATTTTATTGGAGACTTCCCAGGTCAGGCTTCCATACCTATCAAAGGTATGCATACGGGCCTATTTCTAAAATCCAAAAGCGTCCTTAGCTTGGAAAAAGGTTCTTACAGTGCATTCAGATTTTATCTTGGCAAATCTGGGAGCAAGATAATCTATAGTGATAGATTTCAAGAACGTGCGGACGGAATTAAATTCCTGGACTTCGAGATAGTGAACGGACTAACCATTGAAGGGGAGGAGTCGCCCGAAGCTATTCTCCGGTTTGATTTTGTACCCTTTAAAACAATGGGACTTTTGAAGTCCATTGCACAATTTTTTAAAGGCCCTGCTGCACTTGTGGGCAAGCTCGCACACTCGTAGGTCTGGAAATCCAAAAAGCCCGTTGATTGGGACAAAATCAGTTTCCAGAGATGTAATGGCCTAAATAATACGGACTACGAACAACCCACAGAACATGAGTAACTTGTTTTGTGGGTTTTATATTTAGCATTCACTGTTTAATGGATAGCTGTAAATAGTTCAATCCTATCAATAGCTGATAATTATCATAGTTAAAACACAGCAATTCCCGAACTTTGTTCATTGCACTTATCCCAGTCAACAAACTAAAAAGGAAACATGTGGAATGCTATTTTTCTTAGTCTTTATTTACTTATTGCTTTAGTCATTATCATAAGTATCCTTTTGCACGGCGCAAAACCTTCAAAAAGTTTGGCCTGGCTTCTGGCCATTTTTACCATTCCGGTAGGTGGGATGTTTCTTTATCTTCTTCTGGGAAGAAATCGAAGAAAAAATAAGTTGCTGAAATTAAAAAAGAAGGCCTTTTTAAATTTGCCGGAACCCCTAATGCAGCACATGGCTTCCATGAGCGGGAGGCACCAAAAACTAATGACCTTGGTATACCGGAATTCACATTTCCCTCCAACGGACAATAATGAACTCAAACTGCTGAAAGATGGAAAAACGACCTTCGAATCTATTTTCGAAGCTTTGGAAAACGCCCAATACCGTATACATCTACAATACTACATTTTTGAAGAAGGGGAACTTACGCAAAGGCTATTGCAACTTTTTGAGCGTAAAATTGCGGAAGGGGTGGAGGTTAGAATGATCTATGACGGTATTGGCAGCTTTTCATTAAGTAAGGCCTATTTGAAAAAATTAACAATTATAGGTGTAGAGGTATATCCTTTTCTGCCGTTCAAGTTCGGGCGGTTTTTTTCTTCCTTAAACTATAGGAATCATAGAAAGATCATTGTTGTAGATGGCAAGGTGGCATTTACCGGGGGAATCAACGTATCTGATAAATACTTAAAAGGTGATGTGGAACTGGGCAATTGGCACGATATGCACCTAAGATTGAAGGGTACTTCAGCGAGTCATTTGGATTTTGTTTTTGCAATGGATTGGTATTTGGTTTGTCAGAAGACGATTTCTGTGCTGCCCTTGGATACTGATAAAGGTGCTATTGAAAAAAATGAAGGTAAACTTGTACAGATCGTCTCTGGGGGACCGGATGATGATTTCCCTTCCTTGGAACAGACTTACTTTACAATTATAAATAAGGCGAAGAATTATCTGTTTATTACCAATCCCTATGTAATTCCCGGACAGGCTATAATGGAGGCCTTACAGACCGCCGCTTTGGGAGGTGTGGACATACGCTTGATGGTTTCCGAGAATGCGGACAACAAAATAGTAAGTTGGAGCGTGCGGTCTTATTTTGAGCCCCTTCTTAAATCCGGGGTGAAGATCTATTTATTTCCTGACGGATTTTTACATAGTAAAATCATTGTTAGTGATGATACTATAGCTACCATAGGCACGGCCAATTTGGATGATAGGAGCTTTGAACAGAACTATGAAGTAAATGCCATTGTTTATGATGCCCCTTTTGCACAGCTGTTGAAGGAGGATTTTCTTAAGGACGCCTATTCAAGTAGAATGCTGGTCTACGAAGATCATATAAAAAGACCTTGGGGTGAAAAACTAAAAGAAGGTTTTGGAAAAGTGTTTAGTCCGTTGTTATGAATTGATCATTTCAAGACCCAGTTCGTTCTGGCATGGTTTACCTTCTTCCCAACTATTTAGATTTTCATAAGTAACTTCAGCAATATTGGTCAACGCCTCTTTGGTTATAAAACCTTGGTGGGGTGTAAGAAGTACATTGGAAAAGGATAATAATTTTATTAGGGTCTCATCTTTGATTCCATCAATAGAATTATCCTTAAAGAACGACCCTATTTCCTTTTCATAAACATCTGTGCAGTAGCCGCCAATTGCGTTTTTTTCCAAAGCATTGATCAATTCTTTAGTTTCCACTAAGGCTCCTCTTGCAGTATTTATCAAAACAACCTCCGGTTTCATTAAGGCTAATTTTTGTTTGTCTATTAAATAGTAGTTCTCTTGGGTGAGCGGAATGTGAAGGCTAATTATATCCGATTGTTCACAAAGCTTGTCCAAGGAAGTGTAGGTAAGATCATATAATTGAACAAGTTTATAATCAGGTTTAAGGTCGTGGGCCAATATTTTGCAACCAAAACCATGCATGATTTTTGCCATTACACTGCCAATTTTGCCAGTTCCAACAATGCCTACGGTCTTTCCGTTCAAATCGAAGCCCATCAGATTGTTTTGTAGAAAATTATAGGAGTGTACCTGCTTATCTGCCAAAATAATCTTCCGGTTAAGTGCCTGCAATTGGGCAACGGCATGTTCGGCAATGGAGTAGGGGGAATACTCTGGGACATTGGCTACCTTAAGCCCAAATTTATGTGCTGTTTTTAGATGCACGTTGTTATACCCGGCCGAACGCAAGCTAATATAAAGAACGCCCAAATCCGATAACTTTTCCAATACTAGGGCGGAGGCATCATCTCCGGAAAATATGGAAACCGCCTTATGGCCAACAGCTTGGATGGCCGTCTCTGCATTTAAGGCATCTTTTGTAAAGGTAACTTTATGACCGTTGTTATTGGCGCTATTTAAAAAAGGGATTTCAAAATCTTTAGCGCTATAGACCAGTAATTTCATTTTTTTCTTCTTTGATAAATATTAGATCTTGGTCTTCCATGGCCAGTATAACAAGCTTTATATAATCTTTGATGGTTTTTTGTATGTTCTTGGGGTCTGAGATGTCTATACTTCCCCTCCAGATCATAGACCTTTCCTTGCCTTCACAAATACAGTAAAGTGTGGTCTCGGCGTGGTATACCGTAAATTTATCATAATATCCTTGGTCATAATAGATGTCCTGGTGACTTAGATAATCGTCATTAAATCTTCCTTGGTAATTGTTCCACCTTGAAATGGATTTCAAAAAACTTTCCTTATCCTCCGAACCAACAACTTTGGTAAACAGTATAGCATCAAAATCTTTATCCAGAAGACTTTGTTCCACATCATCCAGTTCTTTTTCGGTCTTACGGGTATCGGTAAAGGAAACATCAAAAACATCAAGGCTGCGCATGGCTTCAACATTTCGTTTGCTAAATTCTTTCTGCATGTTCGTTTCAAAATCCATCCTGGCTTCCTCGTCAGAGGCCATTCCTACTATCAACACTTTATTGGCATGGAACAGTACAGTGTCCGGATTTTTCCAGTTTTCAACCAAACTAGTGGAAGAGCATCCCGTTAGTAGTATTGCGAATAGAATTAATATTTTTTTCATGGTATAAGCCTTTGTAATAATAGTATTTTTTAATTTCAGGAATAGTTGCGAAGGTAGCAGATGTGCTAATGAAATAATATGACGTTGGTCAGTTATTAAGAATGCTCCCCGTATAATTGAAAATTTCGCTTTTTAGATTTTGGTAAGCCCCCTGACATTCGTCGACCTCCAATTGAAGACTATCATTTTTTTTAATGTCGTCCGCACTAATGGCGCTGTCCGCTATATCCAACTCAGTACCTAAATTGTTTTCGTGCAATGAAATTTGGGTTCTTACGGCCGCATTTCTATTTTCGATATCCTTCAAACGGGTTTTGTAATCCTGTAAACGTTCAAAGAGGTTAGGGATGTTGGGCCTAAAGGCATTGGAATCCAATAGCCGTTTTATAAAAACAATTTCCTCATCCATTAACTGAAACCTCAATTTCCATTGCTGAATTTTCCAGTGCAATAGGGTAACTTTCCCCCCGTTATCTGTGGCCGTATTTTTCTTTTCCATTTTTTTTGGATCTTGGATAAAGTTAAGAACTTTTAAAAACCTCCGCAATGAGATTCGTCATCGCAGGTTTAGATGAATATTTCTTGTATGTCGTTGAGTTTAGGGATTTGTACGTTCCATCCATGAACATCCCTGATCTTGACTCTAAAGGCATCCAAGGAGGTAGGTTCCCCATGGATAAGGAAAACTGTTTCCGGAATATTTTCAATTTCCTCCATCCAATGTAACAACTCGCTTTGATCGGCATGGGCAGAAAGACTTTCCAAATGATGAATTTTTGCTTTAACCGGATAATATTTTCCAAACAGCTTTATTTCATAGGCCCCTTCCAATAGTTGGCGTCCGCGGGTTCCTTCCGCTTGGAAACCCACTAATAAAACCGATGTTGATGGGATGTCTATCAACTGTTTTAAATAGGTAAGTACCCTGCCTCCTGTAACCATGCCGCTTCCGGCAATTACAATTTTAGATCTGGGATCGTCGATAGTCTTCCAGGTGTCGGCATAGGAGGTTATAATATTGAAGTGATTGCACATGGCATAGTACTCGTTCATCGGCAGTTTATGCCAATGTGGAAATTGTTCAAAAACAGACAACACATTGTTGCCCATGGGGCTATCTATAAAAACAGGGATATTGGGGATCTTGTTTTTTTTGTACAACTGCCAAAGTAGATACATTAACGATTGTAGTCGCTCCACCGCAAAGGATGGGATGATAAGATTTCCCCTTTCTTGAATGGTTGTTTTTATGAGATCGCTGAGTATTGTTTCTACGTCTTCCTCAGGATGTAATTTATTCCCATAGGTGCTTTCCACAAAAAGATAATCGCCCCATTTTGGACGTTCAGGGGCTTCCAATAAATCATCATGTAATCTTCCAACGTCCCCAGAAAAAACGAACAGTTTTCCGAAAATTTCCAATTCAATAAAGGTAGCACCGATGATGTGACCGTTATAGCGGTATTTGAAGCGAATGTGCTCCGAAAGGGCAATCCATTCGTCCTTTTCCCTGGATTGAAACAAATCTATAGTACGCTCTGCCTCCTTTACGGTGTAAAAAGGAAGCGCGGGGTCGTGCTTGCTGTACCCTTCCTTATTGGCCTGCTCAGCTTCTTCCTCGTGTATTTTGGCGCTGTCCAAAAGTATTATTCGGGTAACTGCCAATGTGGGTGCTGTTCCTACAATTTTTCCTTTAAAACCTTCCTTTAATAATCTGGGCAGGTATCCTGTATGGTCCAAATGTCCATGGGTCAATAGCACCACATCTATTTTAGAGACATCTATTGGCAAGGGATTCCAGTTTTCTTGTCGGAGTTCCTTTAGTCCTTGGAACATACCACAATCGATCATCAGGTTCAATTCAGGGGTTTCCAAATAGAATTTGGAGCCTGTCACGGTTCCGGAAGCACCTAGGAAATGTATTTTGATAGTATTCATAATCTAATGATTGCAAAGTTGTTTAATTTCATTCAGGATTTTTTCTTTCCTAGTATTGGAGATTCCCAAATGGTCCAAAAAAAACTTATCCTTCCAAAGTTGCCTGCATAAGACCACATCCCTACTCAACAAAAACTGTTTTTCCCTATTGCTGAGTAGGGTGGATACGGTAATTGGATAAAGCCCTAAACGATCTATACGATCCTTAAGTCCATCATTTAAGGGTAGGTCCCAACTTAAGAGGTTCAACCCTACACATTTTCCGTAGGTTGAGGCATCGCTGGTAAAACGTGTGTTGGTTACTACCCAGCCTTTATCCAGTTCCCTACTTTCGTTTTTCTTGGTGGCCCAATGTGCTTTTACATCGTTATATCTGGAATGGATGTATAGGGGAATCTTAACGTTGCAGTTACGACCTTCTTCTGAGTGGAACTTACATTCTATAATAGTGACGGTTCCATTTTTTTCTGCAACTACATCAATTTCATGGGTAACACAGATACCGTTCATTATTTGATCTACACTAGTGTGGTAGCCGGAATATTCCAGGATGGCGGCCACAAAACGTTCAAAGGGAAAGCCAGTTGGTCCCAATTCGTATATGGCCTTTTTTAGTTTGTATTTTGAAGCAAAGACCGATTTGTTCTTTTTCAGGAGGGCATAGGCCCTATTGTAGATTTCATTGGTAGAGATGCCCTCATAGAGTTCATCCTTCACCTGTCCTACGATCTGTTCCACTAGATTATGGTCGGCCCCACTGTGTTTTAGGGATTTACGCAGTTTGTCCAAGGAAAATTTGGCCCGTTCCCCAGAGGATTTTAGAATTTCAATGTCTAATTCCTTTTCCATATCATTGCTTTAGATGAATATCCAATTCTGGTATTTTTAGTAGTTGCAAGGTGGTGGAAGCAAGTTTTACTTTGTCATCCGTAGCCATGAGGGCCTGTACTATCTGCTCGAACAATTCGTGCTTAGTAATACGCCTTAATTTATAATCCGTGATATATCTTAAGTTTATCGCAATCCAGTTGTCTGTTGGATTAATGGCCAGGGTAGGGGCAATTGTGGCGTTTTCTATATAATAGTGCTCCACCATTTCCTCCCATTTGGCCAATGAATTTTTGGTGTATTCGGAAAGGAAATCCGTGGCCTTTTCCAGGACCAGTTTTTTTGCCAAGGCAACATCCGAATCATAGGTAATAAGTATATTGAGTTCGTCCCAAACAAAAGGGAAATCCATGGAATAGTTCTTTATGGGGCCTTTAAAAACAAAGGCATTGCTTATCTTGACGATCCTACCCGAATAATTGTCACTACTGACCCATTCCCCAATTTCCATTAAGGTAGTATAGATGCTATCTATATCAATGACATCCCCTTTAATACCGTTAATTTCAATACGGTCCCCAGGTTTATAGACCTTTACAAAAAAGATATAGAAAGATCCTGCAATACTTAGGATCAATTCTTGGAGGGTAAATGTTATACCAGCAGTAAACAGCCCTATAATAATGGTATAGTCCTTAATGTTTTCTACTGTAAATGCCATTAGGATCAAGAGCGTAATTAGCACGTAGCCAATAATCTCTACTCCTTTTTGAGCCTTATATCTAACAGAAACATTATCTATTCTTTTTTTTAGGACCCTCCGAAGAAACCCAATGAAAATTACAATGGCCAGTATCCATAATAAAAGTTTGGCAATCTTCAATACTACTGGGTCGTTAATAAAGTCCAAGGGACTGTTCATGGGCAATGGATTTAAATAAGACCGCCAGAACAATTTTTGTTTAGGCGGTCTCCCAATTAAAAATTAACCAACTATTTTTTTTGGCCAAAAAAGTCCCTGACCAAGGCTTTGGTCTGGTTCTCGGTCATGCTATCGGCTTTGGTGACGGCTTTTACTTTTTCTGCCAAGCCTTTGTGGTGTTCCAGTAGTTCTTTTCTAAATTTTTCATTGGTATCTGCCGGGCCAAAAAGCGCTATAGAATCGGCATCGCCTATGGCATCTGCAAGTTTTTTAAAATATGATTTTAATTGTGCTTTCTCCCTTTCCAGATAGGTGCGCTCATGTGTAACGTCTTGGGTTGCACCAGATTTTACCCTAGGTCCAGAGGTCCCCTTGCGGTTAAAAAATTCCATCTCCGAAAAAATGGTTTCCAATTTCTCTTCTTTGTTGTCCAAACGGATGATATGGGCTTTTTCCCTGTCCATCCATATTCCAATATTTTTCATAATACAGTGTTTTTAAGATTCGTTCAAAGCCAAAATAGGCACTGTGGCATCATAACCAATTTCTTTGACCAATGGTCTAGAAAATATACTATTGAACAAGAAATGCTTTTTGTTAATGAACGCGATCATGTCGCTATTCCTACTTTGAACAAAAGAGGTTATTCCTTGGGCAACATCTTTATCCGTCAGGGTGTGGAAGCTATGGTCTACACCTTGGAGGATGTCGTCCAAGAGTTGTTTGTGTTTTTCTTGGTCTTCGGTAAGCGTGGTTTTTTTCGTAAAGTATACAACCTTTATGGACGTATTGTGCATCTTGGCAATCTCTATCAAATAATTCAATTCCTTTCGGCTAAAGCTGGATTTATAATTCGTAGGAAATACAATTTCCTTGGGAATGGAAAACCGCAGATTATCAGGAATTGCCATTACTGGGCACTCCCTTATTTTTTCCATGGCATTTACCGTATTGCTTCCAAAAATAACCCCTTTGGCTCCCGTAGCTCCCTGTGTACCCATGATTACAAGGTCTATATCCTTGCTGTCAATGGTCTGTTTTATGGACTCTGAGAGAAAATTGAAGGAAGAAATAGTGTGATAACTATGTTTTGGGTTGTCATGGTGTAGCTCCAACATGTCCAATAGCTTGGCAAAAGCTTCCTCCGATGCCCCTTTGGCCCCTTCGTATTCTGCACTGCCCGGCTCTGGCATTATAAGGGTGTTTGTTGTGTAATTGTCCAAACGGAAAACGTTCAAAAAATAGAACTCGCAGTTAAGTTTTGCATAAAGATCCAAGGCATAGCGTGTGGCGTTCAGCGCATTTTTGGAAAAATCGGTAGGAATTAATATTCTTTTGTCCATGACAATGCTTCTTTAGTTTTATTAAATATAAAAGGCTTTCGTGAATGTTACTATGACAATGGTCATTCTTGGGAAGGGAGAATTAAGAATGGGATATCGGAATACATACTTAGGTCTTTTACCACAGGTTCACGGGTAAGTTTTTCAAAAAGATTGCGCTTTTCATGTACCATGGCGAACATATCCACTTTCAGTTTTTCCAAAAAAACATCTATAACCTTAGCTTTGTCATCAAAATTCTTGATCCATTGGAAGGAATGGCCAACATTGCTTAGGCCTTCTTCCAATTGCTTTCTATTCTCCTCCTGGGTCTTGTTCAGAATATGTTGTTCCTGAACGTGAACCACCCTAATGGAGGCTTTGGACAAAGAGGCAATGTATAGAAGTTGATCTATAGTTTTTTGGCCACAATCCTTTCTCAAGTCGGTCACAAAAGCAATTTCCGTTATAGGGTGGAAATCCATTTCCCCCGGAATAGCCAATAAGGGGCATTTAAGATTATCTGCCACTTTTATGGTATTGCTTCCAAAAAATACATCGGTAGCTTCGGTGAGTCCTTTATTCCCCATGGTTACCAAATCAATTTTAAGTTCCTCTATTTGTTGCGCTATGATATTTACCAAGTCCCCTTTTTGGGATATGGTATGGAAGGTATGTAGAGGGTTTTCATTGTCCAAGACTATTTTGTGCTTGGTATGCGTTAATTTTTCCTTGGACTCCGATTCCTGTTCCTTCAAATGTTTTTTGATATTTAGGATAGGAAGTGTTTTTCCTGGGGATATGGTAAGTTCCGAATAGGTGTTAAGAATATAAAATGTGCATGTTTCCGATGCTAAAAGTTTTGATGCATAGAACAGGGCACAATAGGCATTATTGGAAAAATCGGTGGCAACAAGTATATTCTTCATTACGTTTTAATTAAAATTGTGGAATTACCATAAAAGGGATAGTGACGTGGAAACCTATTTTTTTGATAACAGGTTCAATAAAAAGTCGCTCCATAAAAGTATGTTTGTTCTGAACCATGACCAGAAGGTTGATTTTTTCTTTGGCCTGGAAGGCATTGATGGCGTCTATAATTTCATTATTTGGAACATCGTGGAATAATGCCTTGTTGCCCAAAATCTTTTCAAGGCCTTTCTTTTGCTTTTCTTGATCTGGAGTTAGTTCATAACCTGTGGAGACGTGCAACACATTTATTTGGGATCCATATTCATTGGCTATTTCCAAAAGTTGGCTTAATTTCTCCTGTTTGTATGCAATTTCATAGTCGGTTGGAAATAGTATTTCCAAAGGATTCTCGTATTCAAAATTGGGGGGTACCACTAGTACAGGGCAATTGGCTTTTCTAATAACATGTACCGTATTGGTCCCAAAGAGGATTTCCTCGGCCCCTGTGGCCCCTTTGGTGCCCATTACGACCAAATGTATACCTTCGGATTCAACGGTTTCCATAACTTCGTTCACCAGGGTGTTGAAAGCAGTGTGAACAACAAAGCTATGATTGGGGTTATGGTATTCCTTTTCCAAACGACTTTTTAATTTTTCCAGTTGGGTCATGGACGTTTCCTGCATTACATCGCCCAAACCTATCAGACCAGGACTTCCTACCAAATATTCCGCTTCGTACACTGGGGGCATATAGGTATGCATAAGGTAAAAGTTACATTTTGTATTTTCGAAAATCTTTATGGCATAGTTAATGGCCTTAATGGAGTTGTCCGAAAAATCAGTAGGAAGCAATATTCTTTTCATAGTGTTTATTACATTAGTACGGTAAAACTAAAGAAGAAGAATTTTGAAAACCATGATATTCGTCAGTTTCATTTTCTCTTTGTTTAGGTAATTTTACTTTTCAAAAATTTGATTATGAAGGATAGTTTTAATAACATTATCAATTCAGAAACCCCTGTTCTGGTTGATTTTCACGCAGATTGGTGCGGACCCTGTAAAATGTTGGCACCTATATTAAAACAGGTTAAGGACGAAATGGGGAATGCCCTAAAAATCGTAAAGATCGATGTGGACAAGAATCAATCCTTGGCCAGTACTTATCAAGTTAGGGGGGTACCTACCATGTTGCTGTTTAAAAACGGAAAGCAGGTTTGGCGACAATCCGGCGTACTTCAAAAGAACGACATACTACATGTTGTTAAACAACATATTTAAAGGGCGGTCCTAAGGATTCGCCCGGCAATTAAAATCCAACATTCTTATTCGTGAACAATTAGAAATGGAATCTTGGTATGGTAGCTAATTTTTTCGACCGCTGGTTTAAATAGGATGCGTTCCAAGAAGTTTAGGTTCTTGGCTACCATGACCAACATATCCAGATCCCTACTTTCTACAAATGCTTGTACTGCATCATCCAAGTTCTTTACGGTAAGGGTATGGAAGGAATGTTCGTTTTCCCTAAAATAATTCTTTAAAAATTCCTTGTTCTTCATCTGGAGATCGCTGAGGTCCTTTCCTTTTTGGGACACATGTAGGAAGCGCAGTGCAGAGTTGTGCATTATTGCAAGTTCCTTGATATGGTTCAGGACCTTTATATCATAGCTCAATTGGAAATCTGTAGGAAACCCAATTTCCCGGGGGTTATTATACTCGGCGTCTTCGGGCACGGCCAGAACAGCACATCGTACTTTGGTAAGAACATTGCCGGTGTTGCTTCCCAAGGAAACGGCTTTAAGGCCGGTGGCCCCTTTGGTTCCCATTATGATCAGGTCAATATTTTTATCCTTTACTTCTTGCTTAATATGATCTGTAAAAAATCCGTATAGCGCTGTTGTATTAAAGGTATGTTTTGTGTTAAGGGGCAAACGTCCAATCTCTTTAAGCAAATCTTCCAATTTTTCTTTGCTCTCCTTAAGAATGTTTTCCTCCAGAAGTTCCGGTGAAGCATACATGGCTGCCTCACCACCCGAATTATAGGAAATAGGATTTATATGTATAATATGAAACGTACATCTGGTTTTGGAGTACAATGCGGTTCCATATTTAATGGCATTCCAAGCATTGTCGGAGAAGTCGGTCGGGATCAATATATTTTTCATGTAAGTTGTTTTATCGGTTCAATACTGTTCGGTTTTGTTGGCAAGCTTCAATGAATTAAAATTAAGCCCTCCTTAATTGTTTCCCAATGACATATATCATGTTGATTGTAATAGTCGCAAAATGGGAGTGGTATTTAGGGTTCTATTAGGGGGAATATTAAAAAAGGTACTTCCGTATTAAAAGCTACCCGCTTAATAACATTTTCTTTGGTAAGCTTCTCAAAGAAACTATGCCAATAATTTACCATGGCGATCATTCCTATATTTTCATTTTCATGGGTATAGCCATTTATTGCCCCTGAAATATTGTTATGTCCCTTAACCTCTTTAAAATTGTATTCTAGACTAATGAACCGTTTGGGCAATGAATCTTTGGCAGTTTTTTGATGGGGTTGCAATTCCTTGCCCGTATCAATATGTACAATGCTTATTTTGGAGTCCCATAATTTTGCCAATCCTATTAGCGGTACTAATTCTACCTCACTATAAATATGTTCAAAATTTGTGGCAAAGGCTATTTCATCGGGAAGATCAAAATCATAATTTTCCGGAACGGCAATGATAGGGCAGAAGTCTATTTTCTGTATAATCCTTACCGTGTTACTGCCCATAAATACCTCTTTCAGTGCAGAGGAACCTTTGGTTCCCATAAAAATGTATTGTATGCCTTCATCTATTGTGGTTCTTGCTATCGCATTAACCAAGGAATCGGCAATACTTAATCCCTTAAAGGTGTGCTTACTATTTTTGTTTTTGGATTCCAATTCGTCTATTAGGGATTTTATGTCTCTCTTGGATTCGTCTTTTATTGCCCTAAATAGGCGGGTGTCCTTTGCCTTGCCCATAGTACTGCTAAGATTGGATGCCCCAACTTCAAAGGCATGCAAAACATAGAAAACACATTCCACCTTTTCAAAAAGGTAGACGGCGTAGTCTATGGCATTGCGGGCGTTGGTAGAGAAATCTGTAGGTAGGAGTATATGTTTTGCTTTCATGTGTTTGTTTTTATTGCTCTTAGGAGATACACCGGCTTGAAAGATTCGTTCTGTCGTGTGTCGCCTTTGATGATTAAAAAATGTTAAGGCCCTTTCTGAATAGTAATATTCTGAATCATGTGGGGCTAATTTTATAAATGGTTGAACGGTTTTTAGTAGCTCCTCCTATGATTGCCCTGGAAGAAACAAGACCGGCACCATGGAATGGAAGGCTATTTTTTTAATAACTGGCTCATCTATAATTCTCTCCCAAAAGCTATGCCGGTATCTCACCATGGTAAGTAGATCCGCCCTTGTTTCGTTTACGTACTGCTCTACACCGTCCGCAATATTGGATTCGAATCTAAGTTCATGAAGGGAATATTTATAACTGGCCAACCGTTGTTCCAAAATTTTCAGGTTCGCTTTCTGGACATCGGTGAGAATAAATTCTACCGCCACATGTATCACCTGTATTGCTGTGTTCCAAAGTTTTATAAGTTCTATCATGGACAATAGTTCAAACTTTTCATACTTTCTGGTATAATCCGTTGGAAAGACAAGTGTCTTTAGCTGTTGGAAGTTAAAGTCCTTGGGAACCACTAAAATGGAAATATTTTTAAGTTGTTTTAAGATTTTCACCGTATTACTGCCCATAAAGACTTCCTTTGCACCAGTAGCCCCTTGAGTACCCATAACAACGAGATCTATATCTTTGACAGATACCAATTCCCTGACCGAGCCTTCCAAAGTATCGGATCTGGAAATAGTTTCAAAACTGTGGTTGGGGTTGTTGTGGTTTTGGTTCAGGTAGGACAAAATCTTATCAAGTTCCTTAGCTGAATTCTGTGCCAAGGAGTCATAAACGACGCCTAGTCGCTGTTGACTTTTTTGCCCCAACATGTTCATGGCTTTTGGTTCATAGGCATGTAAAATGAGAAACTTACATTGTACATCGGCATAGAGTTTTAATGCTGTAAATATGGCATTCCAGGCATTATCGGAAAAATCGGTAGGCAGCAGGATTTTTTTCATGTTTTGGCTTTTTGAGGGAGGTCTTTCCAAGTATCCGGTATTACCAAAAAGGGAATCCTCGAGTGGTACCCTATCGAGTCTAAGGTAGATTTTGTAATCAATCTTTCCAAAAATGAATGCTTCCTATTCATTATTGCCAAAAGCCCAATTCTATGTTTTTCCACATATTCATGTATGGCATTGGGCATTAATTCGCCCTTTACCTGCTCAAAGCAATGGTCCATGGTTTCAAGGAAAATGCCAAGGGCTTTTTTATGGACATTTTGTTTCTCGTCAAGAGCATAGTCCTCCTTAACATTCAGTACTATCAATTTAGCCTTATGCACTTTGGATAATTCTGCCAGAAAGCCTAATGATTTGGGGTCATAGGGCGTTGTGTAATCTGTTGGGAAAACTATGGAATCAATTTCCTTAAAGGCATAACCATTGGGAATGGCCAATACCGGAATTCTGGCTTTTTTGATGACATGGACGGTCTGGGTTCCCAAAAAGATTTCCTTGGCTCCTGTAGCCCCTTGGGTTCCCATGGCAATGATGTCTATGCCCTCCCGTTCTGTAACCTCTTCAATTTCATCGGTCAGAATATTAAAGGATGAAATGGTCTTGAATTGATGGTTCTTATTGGGATATTGCTTCCTTATATCCCTTAGTGTTTTTTCCAAACCTGCCTGGGCCGTCTCGACCCCCTTGTCGGGAATAGCACTGTTGACCGGACCGCCCATCATATAATCTACCCTATAAAATGTGGGGGTATAGGTGTGAAGTATATAGAAAAGACATTTTTCATTTTGGAAATAATTCACCGTATACACGATAGCGTTCCAGGCATTGGCGGAAAAATCGGTGGGCAATAATATTTTTTTCATCCTTGCTTCTTTTTAAATTATCGGGGTAGATTCTGCATCACCAAAAAAGGCAGCTTTAATCGTAGCCCAATTTCGTCTACGGTTGATCTGTATAGCATATCTTCCAAGAATGAATGGCGCGAGTTTACCATGACCAAAAGGTTTATGTTATTCTTTTTGATGTAATCCATTATGGCCTCCGCCTTATTCTTAGTGGGAAGTCTTTCAAAAAACAGGAAGGCCTCTGCCAAAGATTCCTTAAGGAAACGTTGGTTGTCTATCTGCCTGTTGCTTAAATCTTCGAAGTCTGAAATATAAAGGCAATGGATTTCCGATTTAAATTCGGATGCCAAAGTGTTCAACAACTTCAATTCCCTACGCTTATATGGCAGCATATAATCTGTGGGAAACAATATTTTTTTGGGCTGATGATATTTATAGTCCAAAGGTATTGCCAGCACAGGGCACTGTACGTATTTGAAAACCTGTACCGTATGGCTGCCGAAGGTAAGTTTTTTGTCGGCAGTTTGCCCTTTTGTACCCATTATCACTAGGTCAACATTTATTTGATTGACAAAATCGTTGACTGCATCCACCAAAGTGTCGAATGCCGAGAGCGTTTCATAAGTGTGTTTTGGATTACTCTCCCTAGCGGTAAGTTTTTGGATAAGATCCTTTAAAGATTTATCCGTAGTATTCTTAACAGTTTTCTTTTGATCTTCAATAGAGGTTTCCCCATTAGTCTTGAACGGGCCATAAACCTCGTCTGCATAAGCATGTAAAAAGTAGAAATTGGCGCGTTCGCATTTGTAAAGATTCAGTGCATAATCTATTGCATGCATTGCACTATTGGAAAAATCGGTAGGAATCAAAACTGTTTTCATGGGTTTTCTTTTGTATACCTACCAAAGTTATTGGTAGGGACATATAAAACCTATGACATTTATCAGTAGCCCAATATCAACATAGGGGAGAGCGTTTATTCGTGCAGGACAAGTAAAGGAACGCTGGTCTGAAAACTAATCTTTTTAATGGTGGTGTCGAACAGCAGTTGTTGCAGAAAATTAAGGTTCTTGGCCACCATGATTACCATATCTATTTTCTCGCTGACCACAAATTGCTCAATGGCACTTTTTGCTTTTTCATGTTTTAGGTTGTGGATACTATGCGATTTTTCATAAAGCTCCAGTAAATAGTCCTTTAGATAGACCATGTTCTGATTTTGGGCTTCATTTAATTGAACATTGGGCTTGGAGACATTCACAACTCTGAGATTGGCTTTGGTGATACGGAGCATTTTTGAAATCGCCTCCAAAATAGAATGGGAATAGAAAATATTGTAATCGGTAGGAAAGGCAATTTCCTTGGGGATGCACTGCACGGCTTTTTCCGGAATCACCAATAGATTACAAGGTACTTTGGTCATGACATTGCCGCTATTACTGCCCAAAATGGTTTCTTTTAGGCCCGAAGCCCCTTTGGTCCCCATGACAATCAGATTTATCTTTTTGTCCATTACGGTCTTGCGAATAATATCTATGAGATTTCCGTATTCATGGAGGGCAATAAAGTTATGTTCTTTATTGGTGGTAATGGTCTTGATGCGGGCAAAGGTATCTGCCAGATTATCCCTAAGGGCCATATTCACGGCTTTGGAAGGCATAATAAAGGAATTGCTGTCCACACCGGATTGACTTAAGGCATCAACATGGAGTACGTAAAAATTACATGGGGCATCTTTGAAAAGCTTTATGGCATATTCAATAGCGTTCCAAGAATTTTTGGAAAAATCGGTGGGGAACAGTATATTCTTCATTCAAAATTATATAGCAACATTTGTACAAAACTAGACTTATGGCTATAATTGAAATATGACATTGGTCAGTTTCCAATAAAATATAGTATTGGGAAAATGCTTAATTGATGTATTGCAGGGCCTTTAATTCCTTGATACGGATATTTCTTCCTTCAATATCTATAAGCCCTTCTTTTTTGAACCCGGAAAGTGTGCGTATAAGGCTTTCGGTGGCAATACCGGCTACACTGGCCAAATCGTTTCGGGAAATTTTAATGGGATCCTCGGTTTTTTTGTTCATTATTTCTGCAAACTGCAACAAGGTCTGCGCGGTTTTCTTACGAACGGAACTGTAGGCCATTTGCAACAATTGCTGTTTTATGTCCTTAATATTTCCAGTAAGCAGTTCCATTAGTTCCAAGGAGATATTGTGGTTATTTTCCAATACCTGTTTTAGATTTTCCTTGGATATCCCGGCCAGTTCCACATCCTCAATGGCGGTTGCCGATTCTTGATAAGGAATATTGTCTATAAAAGAGGTAAATCCTAAAAAGTCGTCTGCCCTATAGAGGGAAGTGATCAGTTCTTTTCCGTCCTCGTCCATAGTATGGCATTTTACCACTCCTTTTAGGATAAGATATATTTTATGCGAATATGTACCTTCTTGGTAGATGGTACTTCCTTGAAGAAAACTAGTGGGCTCACCATTGTCGTCAAAAAAATTCTTTAACTCGTTCAAGGTGCGTATTTGATCTTCCGAACCTGTAGGACCTTGTGATCTTTCCTTTGCCATGCGCCCCAAAAGTTCCACTTTTGCCAAACGACTTTCAATGGCATTTACAAGATCTTCCTCTTCAAAAGGCTTGGTAAGGTAATCGTCTGCTCCCAGATCCATTCCCCGTCGTATTTCCTTGTGTTCGGTTTTGGCAGATAGGAATATAAAGGGAATGTGTTTGGTTTTTTCATCGGAAGACAAGTCCTTTAGAACACCATAACCATCTACTTCCGGCATCATAATGTCGCAAACGATAATATCCGGCAATTTTTCTTTTGCCATTTGAATACCAATTTTTCCGTTCGGGGCGGTAATCATGGAATAACCTGAAAGCTCCAAAAGCTCTTCGGTGTTTTCACGTAAGGCCCTATCGTCCTCGATCAATAGAATAGTCTTCATTGTTCTTTTAATTTATGTTTTCTAATGGGATAATTACAGTAAAAATAGATCCCTTGTTTTCCTCACTGGTAAATTCAATAGTGGCGCCAAGATTTTCCAAATGCTGTTTGGCAATATTAAGTCCAATGCCCGTACCTTGGTTCAATAATGCATTTTCAGCCCTGAAATAACGATTGAAAATATGTTTTTGTTCCTCGGCAGGTATGCCAATACCACGATCAATAACTTCTATTAATATAGTATCTTTTCCCTTATCCACCGCTAGACTTATGGTTGTATCTTCAGGGGAATATTTAATGGCATTGTGAATTAGGTTGGACAAGGCAAGTTCCAAGGTTTTTTCGTCAAACCTGATGAAAATGTCATCGATATTCTCTGGATATTGGATGGTTTGGCCCGCCTTAAGGAGCATGTTGGCACCATAGACAACCTCGTTTATAATTTTGCTTAGAGGAAAAGTTTCGATCTTGTAATTTACCTTTCCTGAATCCAAACGCTCCACCGAAAGGAAATCGGTTAAAATGGTATCCAAATATCGTACTTTGTTCTTTATCGTTTCTACGTGTTTGTCGCGCTTTTCCTGTTGGTGACTTTCGGTATACTTGGCCAATAGCGTTATAGAGGTAAGTATACTGCTCAAAGGGGTTTTGAATTCATGGGAAACCAAGGAAAGGAAGCGTGTTTTTAGTTCGTTCAATTCCTTCTCCTTGGCCAAGGCTTCCGTAAGTTGTTTGGTGCGCTCTTGGACCTTTTTTTCTAATTTTTCCGTGTAACTTTTTCGTTCTGTGATATCGAGTATTATGGCAACAAAAACCTGCTCTTCACCAAGAATTGATAATTGAATATGCACTTCTACAGGATAAATAGATCCGTCCTTTCTTTGGTGGTCTGTTTCAAACTTTACCTTATCCCTTTCTCCCTTCAACAACGGGTCTATAAGTAGTTTAAATTGTGGCACGTCCATATGGGGCTTAATATCCAATGGGGTCATGGCCTTAAAATCTTCCAGGTCATAGCCCATATTTCGCTGAGCTTCTTTGTTGACATTTACAAAATGTAGTGTTTTGGCGTTGAAAACGTAAATTTCGTTAAGGGATTCATCAAAGATCCTGGCCCAATGGCTAAGTTCCTTTTCCTTGATCTTACGTTCTGTAATATCGATAACTAGGGCCATTACATAGGTTTCGTCATAAAGCTTAAACGGATTTAGACCCGCCTCGACCGGAAATTCCTCGCCGTTTTTACGTACCCCGTGCAAATCCCTACCCCGGCCCATTTGCCTACGTTCACTTTTATCAATAAAGTCCTCCACATGGTGGCCGTGATGCCCGTGGTACCTTCTGGGTATAAGGGTGTCCAGGGGTTTTCCAAGAAGCTCGCCCTTATGGTAGCCAAACATTCTCCCGGCCGAGGAATTGGTGGCTACAATAAGCTGTTGGGTATTGACAACTATAATTCCTTCGGATACTCCTTCGGAAAGAAGGTTGAATATTTCACTGTTTTTTTGAAAGGCCTGCATAAGCCAAAGATAAAATTTTTAAACTGATTATTGTCATATAAAAAACTTGGTCTATTCGCTATTTTTAGCGCATACACTTGAACAATATAAAAATGAAAAATACAAAGAAAGTAGGTAAGGAATTGTACGAAAACCTGGGAAAATTATTTTATGCCATTGCCATGGCAGATTCCCGCGTACATGGTAAGGAAGTAAGCAAGCTTAGGTCTTTTATTAGAAAATATTGGTTGGAAGTAGATGAGCTGGAGGATGAATTTGGTACCGACGCGGCCTTTCAAATCGAATCGGTATTTGATTGGTCAATGGACAATGATTTGGACAGTGAAGCCTGTTACGACGATTTTAAGGATTTCTATAAAGACAATAAAGGTATGTTCAGTGCATTTATAAAGGTGCTTATATTGGATACAGCGAACGCCATTTCCAATAGTTTTTCAGGAAAAAATAAGGCAGAATTGGTAATGTTGGGCAAATTGGAACTTTTGCTCAAGGAATAATAAAGTAGAAGTGGTTAGACTCCGTTTATTTGTCAGATCTTGAATGTCATAACCGGTAATCTCGCGTGGTTGGCTATATCTTCACCTATACTTCCCAACAAGAAATGAGCAACGCCTTTTCTTCCATGTGTTGGAAGTGCAAGTAGGTCAAATTTTTCGGTCTTACTGAAATTCAGTATTCCATTTTCCACACTACGGTCATTGTATATTTCAACTTTCGATCGGGTATCCCCGGCCTTCTTCATAAATTTGGCTATGCGATCATCGGCTTCCGGAGTACTCAAAAAATCTTGATAAGGAGTATTGATGTAAACCAATTTTAATTTGGCCGAAAATTTTTGTGCCATCAACTTAACATTCTTAAATGCCGGTATCATATCCTCTGAAAAACTACAGGCGAAAAGGATATTGTTTATAGTGAATTTTGAATTTTGCTCTTTTATAACCAAAACAGGGACATCGGAAGTGCGCACTACCTTTTCGGTATTGGAGCCGATAAAAATTTCATTGAAGCCAGTACTTCCATGCGAACCCATAACGATCAAGTCTATATTTTGTTCCTTGGCCACATTGTTGAGCTCACTGAACACCTTGTAGTTCTGTACTATTTTATGAATAGTAATGTCCTTTAAATAGGGTTTGTCCAGAAAGGTCTTAAATTTTTTCTTTGCAAGCCCCATAAAGTATTTGGCTTCTTCGTACTCCAAAAATTCCTCTTCGGCATATGCTGCCTCCGAAATTCCCAGCATATGTAATACGGTAATATCCGCGTTCTGCTGTTTTGCTATGCCGGCAGCGGCCTCCAGGGCGTAGGCCGAGTAATCCGAAAAATCAATAGGTACCAATATGTGTTTCATTGTATGTTTTTTATGGTTGTGATCATCTTGGGCTTACTTTTTGGCAGCGGTTTCAATTCGCTGGTTCCCCAATACAAAATTTCCATTTCTGTTTAGGCCGGGCCCAGGTTCTGTTATAAGGCCAGAATGTTCTGAAACAAAAATATACAGTTGCTTTACCATTTAAAATGATATTAGTCACTATATAAGCTTTAAATAAAGACATTTCAAGGATCCCTGAACTTTGGGAATGCTTCATTCCAATTTAATATCTCCAATACTCCTGTAAACTACGAACAGGGATGAAAGACCGGGCTTGGCAATTTATATTTGTGCACTACTGACATTGGTCATTTTGTACTGGATTACGATACACTATTTTAGAGGAAATTAAAATTCAAAATCATGAAAAAATATATTATTACGGCATTCGTAATGCTAATGCTTCCGAACGTATTCCATTCCCAAACTGTTAAAAACATTGATGAAATAGCTCCGTTTAGCGAAGGGTTGGCGGCCGTTAGACAAGGGAATCAATGGGGATTTATTAATGAAGAGGGACAAATGGTCATTAATTTTCGCAACGATATTTATTGGAACAAGGATGCGGATACCTCTAAAAAGGATATTTCCGGTGTTCAATACCCTATGTTCAATGAAGGACGGTGCCTGATTACCAAAATTGTGGAGGATGGTGTTCCCGTTTATGGGTTTATAGATACCAAGGGTAATGTAATACTTGAACCCCAGCTATTAAATGTTTATCCCTTTGAGAATGGTTTTACTACGGCTGTCCTTTTTGAGAAATCCATGAAGGGAAAAAATGAATTCAATCTAGATATTTACGAATTTAAATTTCACGATGTTATGCTGGATACCTCTGGGGAAATTGTTGAGTTTTTTAATAGAAGGTATAATATCCAAATGACCAAAAAAAGGTACCAGAGACCTTCAGTAGGGGTGAAACAACTATCAAAAGGCTTGGTTGGGGTACATACCCAAGATCAAGGTTGGGAAGTAAGAAAGATAACTTTAAATAATTAAGATGTTACGACTAAAGGGTAAAGTAGCCGTTATAACGGGCGGTGCAGGGGGCATAGGATTGGCCACGGCAAAATTGTTTTTACAGGAAGGTGCCAAGGTGGTTATCGTGGATATTGATAGGGAAGTTTTGGAAAAGGCGATTTTGGCCATAGATCACGAGAATCTGTCCATTTGTGTTGCCGATGTTTCAAAAGCCACGGATACCGAAAAGTTTGTCGAAACGGCGCTAGAGGTTCATGGAAAGATCGATATATTTTTCGCCAATGCCGGAATTGAAGGTGTTTCCAAACCAATTACGGAATATCCGGACGAGATTTTCGATAAGGTAATTGGGGTAAACCTAAAAGGAGTTTGGCTGGGGTGCAAGCATGTAATTCCGAAAATGCAGCGCGGTGGAAGTGTAATTATTACTTCCTCAGTAGCCGGTTTAAAGGGTTTTGCTGGGTTGGGAGCCTATGTGGCCAGCAAACATGCGGTGGTTGGTTTAATGAGGGTTGCGGCCCAAGAAAATGCCAACCGTAAAATCCGAGTGAATACCATTCATCCGGGTCCCGTTAACAATAACATGATGCGGCGTATAGAAGTGGATATGTCGCCCAGTAGTCCTGATGAGGTTATGAAAGGCTTTGAGGCCGCTGTACCTTTGGGTAGATATGCAGAATCCAAGGAAATTGCGGAGATGGCACTTTTCTTGGCCTCGGACGAGAGTAAGTATATTACAGGTACTACCAATGTGGTAGATGGCGGTATGTTAAGTTCTTGAGATATGGATAAGGAAGATATAAGAAAATATTTGGAGGGTGGAGACCTAAGGACCATAGGAGGGGTGAATTTTCTTGTTCCTTTGATACGGGATCAAAAGGACTTCGACCTTTTATTCCATTATCTCCGCTTCAAGGATAGGCATATAGTAATGAGGGCTGCGGATGCCGTGGAAAAAATTACGCTACGACATCCGGAATATCTGGAAAGTCACAAAGGTCACTTATTGGGGTTGCTCCAAAGCGCCGAAGACAAGGAATTGAAGTGGCATCTGTCCTTGTTGGTGTCCAGGTTGCCGCTGAATGACCATGAATTGGAAATTGTCTTGGCGAAACTTAAGGAATGGGCAAGTGACCCTGCAGAAAGTAGAATTGTAAGGGTGAATGCCTTACAGGCCCTTTGTGATATTAAAGACCAAGATCCAGGATTGGAAAAGGATTTTAGGACTCTTATCGGAAAATTGCAAAAGGAGGAAATAGCTTCGATAAATGCCAGGATACGAAAATTAAAAATAAGCTGATATTACCCCTTTTTTCTTCTAATACTACCGGTTTTTACAGCTAGGCCTTTCCAAATTTATTATTACCGTACTATAGTTTTTCTGGTTTGAAGATTATGGGTTTGCTCCCCTAGGTATTTGCACGGGGCAATTTTAGCACATATGACATTTGTCATTGTCAATGTCGTGCTGTGGAAATATCTTCAGCAAAATATTATTTATGAAAGGTTTTTTAAGGTTGGGAAAGATTGCCAGTATTCAATTGGAGGTCCATTGGACTTTTGCACTATTATTGATTTGGGCCGGTTTTGTTGAGTTTCAGAATAGCGGAAACTTTGAAAGAGTAGCCGTTAATCAGGGATTTATATTGGTGTTGATGGCCTGTGTGGTGCTGCATGAACTGGGTCATGCCCTGACCGCTAGAAAATTTGGTATCAAAACCCAAAGAATCATACTTCTACCCATTGGCGGTGTGGCCACCTTGGACAAAATGCCGGAAAAACCGGGGCAGGAACTTTTGGTAGCCTTGGCCGGTCCGGCTGTTAATGTTGTGATAGCCATTATTTTGTCTCTTATAATACCTATCAAAAGCTATTTCAATTTCGATAATATAATGGTAGAAGAGATGCTATATGCACCCAACCTACAGAATTTTCTATTTTATCTTTTTGTAGCCAATGTAATGTTGGTGGTATTTAATCTTATACCTGCATTTCCTATGGATGGCGGACGGGTACTTAGGGCCTTGTTAGCATTTAGATTGAGTCGTGTAGATGCAACGAATATCGCAGCCAGTATTGGCCAGGCCTTGGCTGTGGTATTTTTTATACTAGGATTTTTTGTAAACCCCTTTTTAATCCTGATCGCCTTTTTTATTTTCTTCGGGGCGTATGGTGAGAATCAAATGGTTAGGCAAAACTTCATTTTAAAGGGGCATCTGGTAAAGGAGGCCACCTTGACCAATATAACGGTACTACGTCCGGATAATAATGTACAAGAGGTTATAGATATCCTTTTGGCCAGTACGGAAAAAGATTTTGTAGTAGCTCTCGATAATGAAATAAAGGGAATAGTGACCCAAAAGGATGTTATAAAACATGCCAAGAATCCCTCTGTTTTAGTCAGGGATATTATGGATAAGAACTTCCTTGTGATCGATGAATCTACAGAGATCACCAAGGTATTGGAACTTGTTGGTAAGGAAAAAAAGAGTTTTTTTCCGGTAACAAGTAATGAAAAATTGATCGGTGCTATAGATATGGTAAATATTAGTGAATTTATATTGTTGAAAACGGTATCGGCCAGTTAGGGATTTATGAATTCAAGTGCAACATATGATCTGGAAAGTCATTATCATTGGAGCCAAGTTATAATACTTCTAGGGAAGACTTCCTACCTAAAGTACATGCACCAATTGCCAATTAAAAACCTTTGTTTTAACCGTATACAGCTTCCTATTATTTAATGGCATTAAAAATCAAACCGTGGAAGGAAAAGAAAAAAATAGTTCGCGACAACCTCTAGTAAACAACCAGGTTTATGGTTTTATTCCAACGGATATTGATGGGGTTGACGATCTTGCGGAGTTGGCCCTTGATTTACGATGGTCTTGGAACCATGCCGTAGATGAAATCTGGTACCAATTGGATCCCGAACTATGGATGGAGACCCATAATCCGTGGGTAGTTTTACAGAACGTGTCCCGGGACCAACTCCTATTTCAAATGGGCAATGAGGCCTTCAGGGCTAAGCTGGATGAAATGATGAAACTTAAGGAGAAATCCCAAAACGACCCCGCATGGTTCCAAAGGAAATATCCCTCATCCTCCTTAAAATGTGTAGCTTACTTTAGTATGGAATTCATGCTGAGCGAAGCATTGCCTATTTATGTTGGCGGTCTTGGCAATGTTGCTGGAGATCAATTAAAATCGGCCAGTGATTTAGGGATTCCCGTTATTGCCGTGGGGCTACTTTACCAACAGGGATATTTTAGACAGTTGATAGATCAATTTGGTACCCAACAGGCGCTTTTTCCTTACAATGATCCCGGGCAATTGCCAATTTCACCGCTCAGGTTGCCCAATGGCGAATGGTTGAGGATCAATATTTCCTTATCCGGGCATACCGTTTGGTTGCGTACATGGCAGGTACAGGTGGGCCGGGTGAAACTTTATCTTTTGGATAGTAATGATCCAGTTAATATGCCGCTTCACAGGGGAATTACCGGTGCAGCATATGGTGGTGGGGCGGATCTTCGCATTCAGCAGGAAATTATATTGGGTATAGGGGGGTGGAGATTGCTCCGAGCCATGAATATTGCACCGGAAGTGTGTCATATGAACGAAGGTCACTCCGCCTTTCTTGTACTGGAAAGGGCGGCCGATTTTATGCGGGAGAATGGCGTATCCTTTCAGGAAGCATTGGCGGTTACCCGTGCAGGAAATTTGTTTACCACCCATACCGCGGTCGCAGCCGGATTTGATAATTTTAGTCCGTCTTTAATGTGGCAGTTCTTTGCCAATTATGCCAAAGAAGATTTGAATTTGGATTTTAACGACCTTTTGGCTTTGGGTAGGGAAAACCCGCTTAATTTATCCCAGTATTTTAACATGGCCTATCTGGCCATTCATGGCTGTAGTGCCGTAAATGGGGTAAGTAGGCTTCATGGAGAGGTAAGTCGCACTCTTTTTGGAAATCTGTTTAAAAGGTGGCCTAACAGCGAAGTGCCGATAGGACATGTCACCAATGGAGTTCACATGCCCAGCTGGGATTCGATATACGCCGATAAAATCTGGACACATTCCTGCGGAAAAGATCGCTGGAGAGGTCATTTGGAATCTGTTGAGCAAGACATTTACTGTGTTTCCGATGTTGCTTTATGGCAATTCCGGAACGATTCCAGACATCACATGATAAATTTTATCCGCGAAAGGTTCCAAGGACAGACCGAAGACGCCGGCCAGTCTCCAGAAATAGTGGAAATGGCCAAGCATATATTTAATAAGGAAACATTGACCTTGGGTTTTGCACGTCGATTTGTTCCTTATAAGAGGCCAAACCTACTTTTACATGATCCGGAAAGATTTATTCGCATTCTAACCAATCCCCAACAGCCAGTTCAATTGGTAATTGCAGGAAAGTCTCCTCCCTATGATGAGTCCGGAAAGGCGTTGATAAGACAATGGGTGCAATTTATTGACAGGCATGGCCTATATAATCACGTAGTTTTTCTAAGCGATTATGATATGCTGTTGACAGAACACCTTGTCCAAGGGGTAGATGTGTGGATAAATACACCTAGGCGTCCGTGGGAGGCCTGTGGTACCAGTGGTATGAAGGTTTTGGTAAATGGAGGTATCAATCTATCGGAGCTGGACGGCTGGTGGGCAGAGGCCTATACTCCGGAAGTGGGGTGGGCATTGGGCGATGGAAATGAACATAGTGGGGACCCGTCTTGGGATGCTATCGAGGCCAACGAATTGTACGAGTTATTGGAACAAAAAGTTGTACCGGAGTTTTATAACCGCAATGATGAGGGGATACCCGAAAAATGGGTGGCAAAAATGCGAAATAGTATGTCCACCTTAACCCCAAAGTTTTCGGCAAACCGTGCCGTTCGTGAGTACACGGAGAAATATTACCTCCCAGCAGCCAATAATTACAAAAAAAGATCGTCCAAAAAAGGAATGGTAGGAAAAAAAATAGTCGAGACCAACCTTGATCTACAAAATAAGTGGTGGCAAATGCGCTTTGTCCAAACCCAAATTGAAAATATTGCGGGAGGATATCAATATAAAATATTGGTCTGGTTAAACCACCTTGGCCCTGACAAAATTTCTGTTGAGCTTTTTGCCGAAGGCCTACATGGAGGCCCAAACGAAATAATTAAAATGGAGATTGTGGGGCTTGCAAAGAATGGGTCGGATCATGAGTTCCAAGCAAGTGTAAGGACCAATAGACCGGCGGGTCATTACACGGCCCGGATAGTTCCCTGCTACCACAATATTTCCGTACCCTTGGAAAACAATTTGATTTTATGGCAACGATAATTATTTTGAAGAAAAAAGACTACGCTATGAGGCAGGTGCTGCTGATTTTATAGGGATTGTAACGGGAATTCTGTATCTTGAATCTAAAAGGATAAACAATGATAGTACATAGTCTAGGGGAAGAAAATTCACTGTTAAATAAATTTGTCGCCGAAATTAGGGATGCCAATATTCAACGCGATAGTATGCGCTTTAGGCGTAATATTGAACGTATTGGGGAAATTTTGGGTTATGAACTTAGCAAGACCCTTAACTATAGGAACCAAATGGTTGAAACTCCTTTGGGAACCAAGGAAATGTCCATGCCAGTGGATGATCTGGTGCTGTGTTCCGTTTTACGCGCCGGACTCCCATTACATCAGGGTCTTTTAAATTACTTTGACAACGCTGAGAACGCTTTTATTTCTGCCTATAGGCATCACCGTGGAGATGAAGATGCTTTTGAAGTTATAGTAAAATACTTTGCCGCCCCATCTCTGGAAAATAAAACCTTAATTCTTACAGATCCAATGCTGGCCACTGGAAAAACGTTGGAGAATGTTTTGAATGCACTTAAAAACCATGGCAAACCCAAGCAGATCCATATTATATCGGTAATTGGTTCCCAATCCGGGATAGACCATATTAAGACAGTTTTTCCAAAGAATACCCAATTGTGGATAGCGGCCATTGATACCCAATTAAATAGCAAAGGCTATATTGTTCCCGGTATAGGGGATGCTGGGGATTTGGCATTTGGAGTGAAACTTTAGCCTGCTCACCATCCGGACATTTATTGCACTATTTTAATTTTAACCTGGCTCGTTTAATCCCTTTCACAATTTCGTACCATAGTACGGACATCATGCCTGCCATGACGGCAATTCCCAGCTGTTTGAAGGTTAAGGTTTCAAATTGAAAAAAGCTTGTCAATGGGGGCACAAAGAGCAACAATGCCGATAAGATCAAAGTAATTCCAATGATCAAAGGCACCAAGTTGTTCTTATATTTTAAAGTGGTCCAAATGGAATAATAGAAAGAGCGGTTTACCAAGGTCAGAAAAATATTGGAAGATATCAAGACCATAAACACCATAGTTCTTGTTACGGATTCATTGTGACTTTCTAAAACGGCGTATTGGTATACGGATAAAGATCCCAAGGTAATCACTAGTCCTTGAATGATACTGGTTATCAGTTCCTTGAACTTAAAAAAAGTTGTGGTAAATGGCCTTGGTTTTTGAATCATAGTATTTTTCTCCATCGGCTCGTTTTCATAAATAATGGAGCAGGTGGGGCCCATGATCAATTCCAATAATATAACATGGGAGGGTGAAAATATAGCGGGATAGACCCACCCTAATGCCAAGGGGATAAATACCGTTAATATGATTGGGATATGAATGGATATGATATACTGGATGGCCTTTTTTAAATTGCCGTAAATTTTTCTGCCCATGGCAATGGCATCTACCATTTTTGAAAGGTCATCGTCCACTAAGATCAAGGAGGCTGCCTGCTTGGCAATTTCAGTTCCTTTTTTACCCATGGCAATACCAATATGCGATGCCTTGAGTGCTGGACCGTCGTTGACCCCATCACCTGTCATGGCCACTACTTCGTTATTGGCCTTTATGGCATTTACAATCCTTAGTTTGGCTTCGGGGAACATACGGGTAAAGACCTGTGTGCTTTTTACCTTTTGCTGTAATTCCTCATCCTTCAATTGCATTAATTCTTCCCCGGTCATGTTTTTTTCATAGCCGGGAAAATCAATTTGTTTGGCAATGGCCATGGAAGTGGCGGGATTATCCCCTGTAACCAATTTTACCTGTATTCCAGCCTTGTCGAAATCTTTCAATACCTGGCGGATGTTATCTTTAGGGGGGTCATAAAAGGCCACCAATCCCTTGAAGGCAAATTGAAAATCCTGTTGTTTTTCAGGAAAGTCAGATCCTTTAAAATTGGCCTGTCCCACTCCTAACATTCGGTATCCTTCCTGCCCTAAATTGGTCAAGATATCCGTAATCTGTTCTTTTTGGGAATCGGTAAGTTTGGAAGTTGCCAAAAGGGCTTCAGGCGCCCCTTTGGCTGCAATGATACGGTTACCTTCACTATTTGCGAACAGATGGGTCATCATAGGAGGTTTTCCACTTAGCGGATACTCATGTATCATTTTATAATGGGGTCGCTGGTCTACAGAGGCAATTCTACCGTAGGCCTCATGCAAGGCCTTTTCCATAGGGTCGAAAGGTATTGGTTCGCTGGCCCACATTGCTATGGTGACCAATTCTTTTTGAGAATTATTCAGGAGGGCATCTGCAGAAACTACCTCTCCCGTATCCAAGGTGAAGAGTTTGGCAAGTTCCATTTTATTCTGGGTTATGGTGCCTGTTTTGTCTGTACAGATTACGGTAGCGCTTCCCAAGGATTCTACGGTTTTCATTTGTTTTACCACAATGCCCATTTTCATCAATCTATAGGCGCCTAAGGCCATAAAAGTGGTAAAGGCCACGGGTATTTCTTCTGGCAGGACACTCATGGCCAAGGTTAAGGCTTTTAACAAACTATCCAATACCTCCCGTGATTGAAGGTAATTGATACCCCAGACCAATAGAAAAATGATACCGCCCCAAATGGACATCTGTTTTACGAAATTGGATATCTGTTTTTCCAAAGGCGTCTTTTCTTCCTGGATTCCTTCGAGACTTTTTCCAATTTTACCCAACTGGGTGCTGTTGCCAATTTCTGTAATGGTGGCGATCGCCAGTCCACTGGCTACGGTAGTACCACCAAATATCTTATTGTCCAATTTTGATGCATCCTTAAAAACGGAAAGGGATTCTCCCGTAAGAATGGATTCGTTTACGGAGAAATCGTTGGAATGAACAATGGTGCCATCGGCAGGAATGGTGTTGCCTTCCTCAACCATTAGGCTGTCGCCAACTACCAACTCCTCACTAGGAATATCTACCACTTCTCCATTCCTAATGACCTGGCTATTGGGTTGGGTAAGACTTTTTAATTTTTCCAGGGCCATCCTACTTTTGGAATCCTGATAAAGGGATATGGAGGCTACCAAGATAATGGCAGCGACCATAAATATTCCATCACCATTATTTCCTGTTATAAAATAGATAGAGGAAGCCACCATTAATAGGATGACCATTGGCTCCTGGGCAACACTTTTTAAAGCGTCCAAAAACCCATTTTCCTTTTTATAGCTAAGGCTATTTTCGCCATGTTTTTTTCTTGAGCTTTTTACTGCTTCATCAGTTAGGCCTTTAATGCCAAAATCGAGTGGATTGATCATGTTGTCTAAATTAACAAAATTGTAGTTAACCATATATGGCAATCCAACTTTCGTATTCTTTCTAATTGGTATAAGGTTAGCACAGTTTTGATATAATGATTTGATATGGTAAAAATAAATGTAAAGAATTTTGGTGTGACTGACCTAAATCATTTTGTACAAGGCTTGTTGGATGTACTTTAGAGGCACAATAAATATATAACCCTTAAAAACAAAATACTATGACACTTGTAAAATTTAAAAGAAGACCATTTAGAAATCTTATGACCCAAGATTTTTTTGATATGGACGATTTTTTTGATAATCGTGCTTGGGTAAGGGACATGCTACCCGATAGTTTCTGGAATGGGAAAAGGTCGGAGCCAGCCTTGAACATTAAGGAAACCGGCGACCATTTTGAGATAGAGCTGGCCGCTCCAGGTTTTCAAAAAAAGGACTTTGAGGTAACCATTGAGGATGGATGCTTAAATATTGCTGCCGAGAAGTCGCAAACCAAGGAGGAAAAGGAGGACAAATTTACGCGTAGAGAATTTAGCTATAATTCCTTTGAACGGTCCTTGCAGCTACCTGAGAATGTAAAACAGGAGGAAATTAAGGCCGCCTACAAGGATGGTATACTTAGCTTTAATCTTGCCAAGAAAGAGGAAGCTAAAAAGGCACCTCCTAAAAAAGTACAAATCGGATAATTATTGGTTGGTTATTTGTTAGTAGCAATGCCTTCCCGTCAAAACCCAATATAAGTCCATATGGGTGGTCCAGACGGGAGGGCATATTTTTTGTAATCTAATTATTTTTCCTATGCTGCAAAATGCCTTTTTTACTCCTGTGGATGAAATTATTGCCCAATTGGATAGTGATTTGGAACAGGGTTTGGCTAAAGAGGGTATTCCAGAGCGTTTGAAGAAATATGGACCCAATCAAATTCCAGAAGAAGGTTCCAAGAAAAGATGGGCCATTTTTTTGGAACAGCTCTTGGATCCTATTATTTATATTCTTTTTGCGGCAGCAATTCTTGCCTTTATTTTCAGCGATAAATTGGAAAGTGCTGCTATTTTTTTTGTAATACTTATTTCCGTTACCATAGGATATTTTATGGAACTTAAGGCCGTGAGATCCTTGGAGGCCCTGGTAAAAATGGGGCAGACAAGTACCCATGTAATTAGATCTGGACAAAGAACACATATCAAGGCGGCAGAAATTGTACTCGGTGACATTATTGTTTTGAGCCCTGGGGATGTTGTGCCTGCCGATGCACGCCTTATCCATGTAGATAATCTGTTGGTGAAAGAATCCGTATTAACGGGAGAGAGTTTTTCGGTAGCAAAGGTAACCGAACCATTACCAATGAATACCCCGATTACCGATCAGATCAATATGGTTTTTAGGGGTACGGTGGTTAGCTCGGGATTTGGGAAGGCTATTGTTACTGCATCGGGAAAACATTCACAATTGGGGAACATTCAGCAAATGGGTGTGGATGCCGATAAGGAGCGAACTCCTTTGGAGAAGAAATTAAACCGATTAAGCAATTGGCTTATAGGGTTAACACTGGGTATTGCTGGATTAATTATTGTCTTAGGCTATTTTAGGGGCAATGATCTTTTTTTTATGATCGAGACGGGAGTGGCTTTGGCGGTTGCCGCTATTCCCGAGGGTCTTCCAATTGTAGCTACCATTGCCCTGGCAAGGGGCATGATAAGGTTATCCAAAAAACAGGTCATCATAAAAAAAATGGAAGCCGTACAGACATTGGGTGCTACGGATATCATTTTTACGGACAAAACGGGAACCTTGACCGAAGATCGGATGGTGGTATCAGCAGTGATATTTGACGAAACATATTTGGACAATCTCTATCAAAAGGAGAAATCCTATTACACCTCCTTAAAGGACAAGCCTGTTTTTGATAAAATGATGATGGCTGGGATACTTTGTAACAATGTAGATCCGACAGCCATTAATGAACAGGACGATTCCATTGAAGTGGCTTTGATACAATTTGCTATACATTTGGGGTATGACCCCAAAATTGTAAAACAAAATAATCTGGAAATATTGGAGCTGCCATTTGATTCTGCACTAAAGTTGATGGCAACGGCACATAAAAAACAAGGAGGCTATACGGTCTATGCTAAAGGGGCATATGAGAGTTTGGTGGACCATTGTGATTTTGATGTTTATGGGCTAGGAATGTCAATCAGTGAACATAAACTATTGTGGAATAAAAAGGTAGATACTCTTGCTTCCCAAGGTTTGCGCACCCTTGCTTTTGCTTATAAGGAAGAAGTTGAATTACCCACAAGGGCCAATATACTGAACGGACTTACTTTTTTGGGGGTAATTGGATTCTTGGATCCTGCCAGGCAGGATGTGAAAGCAGTGATGGATATATACAAGAAGGCGGGCATTAAGGTAATTATGGTTACCGGTGATCATCCCGGTACCTCAAAGAAAATAGCTCAGGATGTTGGGATTTTGGAGGTTGATGCGATTGCTGATAAAATACGGCATGGCAAGGACCTCAAAAGAATTATGGAGGGAGCGGATGGAAATGATTTGTCCCTTTTAAAAGCCTCGGTCTTTGCCAGGGTCGGTCCGGAACAGAAGTTGAATTTAATAAGCTATTATCAGAGACATGGCCATATCGTTGGAATGATCGGGGATGGCATTAATGATGTCCCGGCTTTAAAAAAAGCCGACATAGGTGTGGCCATGGGAGTTAGAGGTGCCGAGGCTGCCCGAGAAGTGGCCGATGTGATTTTAAAAAACGATAAGTTTACGGCCATGGAATTGGGAATCAGACAGGGAAGGGTAATATTTCAGAATATTCGCCAATTTGTAGTTTACTTACTGTCCTGCAATTTAGCTGAAATACTTACGGTAGGTTTTGCGGCCTTGCTAAATTTGCCAGCTCCGTTATTACCGTTACAAATATTATTCCTCAATTTAGTAACTGATATTTTTCCTGCCCTGGCCTTGGGATTTGGAAAGGGAGAGAAGGATATTATGGAACAGCCTCCCCAAAACCCTAAGGGCCCCATATTGGATCAAAACGATTGGATTTCTGTTGTAATGTACGGACTAAGTATAAGTATTGCGGTGCTTGGCATTGTTGCTTATGCCGATAGGATTCTAAAATTTTCCGCAGAAACCATTAATAATATGGCCTTCTATACCCTGGTATTTGCCCAGTTGCTTAATGTGTTTAATATAGCAAGGCACAGAGGAGCATTTTTTGTAAATGAGATAACAACAAATGTGTGGGTTTGGGGAGCAATTCTACTATCCTTGCTCCTGACTCTGGGAGCCAATCTTAGCACTCATTTGGCAGCGGCATTTTCGTTGCGCATGCTGTCAATGGAACAATTGGGATATTCCGTGCTATTTGCCCTAGGGGCAATGGTTTTGGCGCAATTATTTAAGCGGGCAAGGATATAATATTTTCATGTTTGACAAAATAATAATACTTCGAATTTTTTTCTGTCTTGCATAAATGTACATAAAAATAAAGGGGAATCCTTGAGTTCCAATACGATGGATTTAAAGCTTACATTGAAAAACCGTTCATAGCTTCCAATTCTGCCGCAGATAATAATTCGGAGGCCAGGGGACTATTGTCCAGTGCTTTTATGGTGGCATTATAGCCCAAATCCAAGATAATGTCTAAATTTTTCAAAGTGAACATACTATAACGATCCATGTTGGAAGGACGGATCAATAGATCACAGTCTATAAATTTTTTGGTCGTTTCATTGGCTACCATTACATGATATGCCCTTTCCAAAACCTTGTTTACATGATTCAGTTCTTTGATGCTTACATGATTGAACGGATTTACATAAACTCCCACAATCCGATCACAGTATTTTTTTATTAGGTCTACCGGAAAATTATTCAAGGTGCCACCATCTACGTAATAACCTTTGTCGATTTGTACTGGCGCAAATAGTCCGGGAACAGCTGCTGATGCCAAAACGGGTTTTATAAGTTCGCCCTGATTAAAGACATTTAGCGTACCATCAAGCAAATTGGTAGCTGTTACATAAAGTTGCTTTTCCAAAGATTCGAAGGTGTCATGGGGTATGTAGGCCTTTAATTGATCATGAAATTTTTCTGTATCTAGGAAGCCAGGTTTTCCCATGGCATACTTATTAAAACTAAAAATCTCTGTAGTCTTAAAAAAATCCAACATTTGCTCCCAAGTACAGCCAGAAGCGTACAAGGCACCAACTATGGCTCCTGCACTAGTGCCTGCAATATGTGAAGGGTAAATACCGTATTCCTCCAACGCCTTTATGGCCCCAATATGGGCAACACCCCGTATACCGCCACCAGAAAGGACCAACCCTGTTGTCATAAACCTTTTATTTAGAATTTGAATCAAAATTATTCCATCTAAAGAAATACGCATATGACCATTGTCAGGTTTTTACAATCTAGGTAGGGGTTATGACCGATATCATTTCTTTCGGATGTAGTGCACAATACATTTGTGTAACTGAGTGCCATATTACCGGAACATAGGCTTCAATTGGCAGTAGATATGTAACGAAACAACTTAGCAGCACTTCCTTTTGGTTTCGTCAGGACCAATTAGTAAAGAACAGCAAAAGTACAATGAATGAACAGTTAACAAATAGCGATCTCTTTCAATCCATTTTTGAATCTTCCTTAGCTGGATTATTTGTGGTGGATCAACATGGATCTATTCTCATTGCCAACATGTCTGCCCAAAAGATGTTCGGATATGTTGAAGGGGAGTTGGTACAGCGGGATATCCAATTTATTATTCCTGATTGGAAGCTAAATGCTGTTGGTGCAGAGATGAATAAGGTTGTCGTGGGCCCCAATCAGTTCTATGGCCGGGACAGGAATGGCGTAAAATTTCCAATCGATATCAGGATCGTCCCAACTGTAGTAAAATCTCAGAACCTAAAAGTCATTTATTGTAAACCGGCCGATATTTCAGTATTTGAAAGTGATAGAAAGTTTAGAACGTTGATTTCCAATGTGTCCGGAATTGTATATCGCTCTAAAACTGATAGACCTTGGAACATTGAATTTATCAGTGAAGCCTGCTTAAACATAACTGGATATTCTCCGGCACAATTTTATGATAGCCCGGATATAAGTTGGGATATCTTAATTCATCCTGAAGATTTGTCCAGGATTTTGCTTGAGGTGGAGAAGGGAATGGCGGATAAGAAACAGTATCAACTCACTTATAGGATCGCTACTGCAAACAAGCAAATAAAATGGATATGGGAACAGGTTTCCTGCGTAATGGACGAGCAGGGAAATGTCTGCGGTTTGGAAGGTTTTATGCAGGATATAACAAAGGGGAAGGAAATAGAAATGGCCCTGGACAAGGAGAAAAAATTGCTCCGTCAATATATGGATTCTTCTCCTACAATGTTTTTAGTAATCAATAAGGACCATACTGTTGAACTTGTCAATAAAAGGACCTGTGAAATTTTGGGATTGGAACAAGATGCTATTTTGAATAAAAATTGGTTTGGAAATTTTATACCGGCCAGGGATAAAAAGCGAATAACAGAACTCTTTGAAGACATTTTCCAGGAGAAGTTGGAAGTGCCCAATATTCACGAAAACCATATAGTTGCCAAAGGTGGGGAAGAGCGACTAATTCAATGGAGCAATGCTACCTTGAGGAATGGAAATAATGAAATTATTGGGGTGGTAAGCTCGGGCTTGGATATTACCGAAACTACATTCTTACAGAATACCTTGAATATTAGAAATAGGGCCTTGGAAGCTGTCGGGAACGGTATCATTATTGTGGATGCCAAACTTCCTGATCAGCCTATAATTTATTGCAACAAGTCTTTTACAGATATTACCGGATATGGGACTGAAGAAGTGACGGGCAAAAACTGTAGATTTTTACAGAACGACGATCGTGATCAGCTTGGAATTGCCCAATTGGCCCGAGCCGTGAAGGAGGGAACGCCTTGTAGGGTGTTGGTAAGAAATTATAGAAAGGATGGCGCCCTCTTTTGGAACGATCTGTTCATTACCCCTCTATATGATAAAAACGAAAAATTAACCCATTTTATAGGGGTTCTGAACGATGTAACAGAAATTCAGGATGCCAAGAAAAAATTGGAGGAATATGCCCTTCATTTAGAGAATACCGTTGAAGAACGTACTAGGGAGGTTCAATCCACAGTGCAAAAATTGGTGTCTACCAGTTTAAGCCTGGAAGATCAGTTGGTAGAGACACAAAGAGCGGAAAGGAAGGCCAAGCTGAGTAGGGCATTGTTTACCGCGATAGCGCACAATTTTCCCAATGGGGTAATTATGGTCTTTAATTCCGATTATGAACTGGTTTATGTGGAAGGGGAGGAAATGGACCGGATCAATATTAATAAGTCAGATTTTGAAGGAATACCCATTGATCATATCCCGGTTTTTTCAAAATGGCAGATCAATAAAATTAAATCCGATATTCGAAAAACATTAAGGGGGAGCAATATTTCATTTGAAGTGGATTTTCAAAATCAGTGTTATGCGGTAAATTCCACACCGCTCTATTCCGATGAAAAGGAAATAAAGTGGGCCTTGTTCGTTTACAACAATGTTACCGAGCAGAAAGAGGTTCAGCATAAATTGGAAAAGACACTCAAGGTGGAAAAGGAATTAAATGAGCTGAAATCCCGTTTTATTTCGATGGCCTCCCATGAATTCAGAACCCCACTAAGTGCCATTCTATCTTCTGCAATCCTAATAGGAAAACAAAATGAACCCGGTAAGGAAGATAGGAGGATGAAGCACGTTTCCAGAATTAGAAATAATGTAAAGGATCTAGTTGTTATTCTTAATGATTTTCTGTCCTTGAGCAAATTGGAAGAGGGCAAAGTGCAGGTAAAACCAAAGTCTTTTGAGTTAATACAGTTTGTTAAAATGTTAATCGATGAATTGGAGCCGAACAAAAAAGAAGGCCAGGACATTGTATTAAAGCATTCCCAACCTTCAATATCGGTTTATCTGGATCCGAAACTATTGAATCATATCCTTATAAATCTTCTCTCCAATGCCATAAAATATTCGGAGGAGCAAAAGGAGATCATCATTGAAATTAAGGTTAATGGTAAAGACTTATCCATAAATATTAAGGACAAAGGCATTGGGATACCCAAAGAGGAGCAAAAAAATCTTTTTAACCGCTTTTTTCGTGCAGAGAACGCCACCAATATTCAGGGCACAGGTCTTGGACTTCATATTGTGAAACAGTATACGGAGCTTTTAAGCGGTGGTGTTAGCTTTAACAGTGAATTAGGAGTGGGTAGCACCTTCAGTTTAATGCTTCCGGTAAATATATACGAAAATGAAAAAAATTCTATTAATTGAGGATAACAAGGATGTAAGGGAAAATACAGCGGACATATTGGAATTGGCCAATTACGATGTAGCTACTGCCGAGAATGGAAAAATAGGGGTAGAACTTGCAGAAAAATTTAAGCCAGACGTAATCATATGTGATATTATGATGCCAGAACTGGACGGCTATGGAGTCTTGGAACTGTTGGGTAAAAATAGTGCCACCTCCAGCATACCCTTTATATTTCTAACGGCAAAAACCGATAGGGCAGAGGTGAGGTTGGGAATGAATTTGGGGGCCGACGATTATCTGACGAAACCTTTTGAGGAAAAGGAATTACTCGAAGCCATATCCTCCCGTTTACGAAAGAGCGACTTTCTAAAAAAAGAGATTGCCAAAAACTTGGAAGGCCTCAATAAATTTCTGGACGAGGCTTCCCAATACCACGATTTGAAAAGTCTACCCAAGGATTATCCCCTTAAAACGTATCATAAAAAGGATATTGTTTTTTGGGAAGGCGATAACGCAAAATCCTTGTATTTTATAGAAAAGGGCAGTGTAAAGACCTACAAGAGTACGGAATCCGGAAAGGAATTTGTAACCGGAATATATGGTCCGGGAGATTTTGTTGGACAAATATCTTTATTGAATTCCGATAAAGTTTATGTTGAAAATGCCACTGTTTTGGAGGATGCCGAAATGTGCGCCATACCTAGGAAGGATTTTACCAAATTAATCTATGGTAACTCTGCCGTTTCACAGAAATTCATAGGAATGATATCCAATAATTTAATGCACCTACAGGAGCAATTGGTGGATATGGCTTTTGCCTCGGTAAGGCAAAGGGCGGCAAAGGCCCTTTTGGAACTTTATGATAAACATGTTATACAGGACAAACCCATGGGCGGAATAGGAATTCCAAGGGAGGATTTTGCCGGTATGATCGGTACCGCTACTGAAACAGCTATTCGAACCCTATCCGATTTTAAGGACGAAGGCCTTATTGCCACCGACCACGGAAGAAGGATCATTATTTTAAATGAAAAGGGACTCAGGGAGGTAGCGGATTTTTGAGGTGGACATTGGGCAAAAGCTTGACGCGCTTTGTGGCTACCTTCTATTAAAAATGGACTTTAATTTTCTTATGGCATAGATCAACAGCATTTGCTGAAGGCTACCCTTAAGGCTCCCCGCCAATTGCAGAGGTCTTAGATTTGCCTTTGCCTGATTGATATTGAGTTTAAGACTTTCAATTTCAATTTTGCGCTGTAGCTTTAAGACCATTAGTCTTTCATCAATTTCTTTAAAAGAGTTGTATTGTTTCCCCATGGTCTTAATCAAAATAATGTTTGGAAAATGTACGCAGTAATGGCCTATTGAGCCTATTCCTTAGAAAATAACAAATGATGGCTATTAGTACATAGCCCGTACCTATGAGCAAATAACCAAGGTAGGCACTTTCCAATGCTTCATTCAGGGCATTGGATGCGGCCCAAGATATCAAAACCAAGGCAAGTAGGGCCAAGGCCCCAATTAAAAGGGTTTGGGCAAATACGGTTACAAGCTCCATAAGTACCTTAAATATTTTCAGCTTGGCATATTCCTCGCTATTTTCTAGATAAGACCTTACATCGGCTTCTGCCTCTGTAAGGTCTCTCTTAAGTTCTTCCAAGGCCATATTACCTTATTTTTGAAATTGGGCGTTTTTCTTTTTTAAGTCTTCCAATTTGCGCTCCAAGGTAGCAATAATGTCATCTGCCTTGTAGCTCATAGTGGAGATAGCTTCATCCAACTTACGGTCAAAGGCATCTTTTTTCTCATTGGCAGTTTTGGTAAGTTCTTCCTTGGCATGGGAGATTCTTTCTGATAAGTCGTGCGTGGTCTCCCCCACCTTTTGCTTTATTTTGTGCCTAGTCTCTGTGCCCTTATCCGGCGCATACAAGATTCCAATTCCTGCACCTATGGCAGCACCTGTCAATAAAGCTAAAAGAATATTTCCGTCGTTGTTTGTCATGATTACTGATTTTTTTGATTATTACATATTTTAAAATGATACTCAAAAATAAGTCTATTAAAATGCTTTGGAAATGATATAAATCATATCATTTACAGGCATTAGTTCTTAAATTAGGGTTGGACGAATATACCAACCTAGCCATTTCATCATTCTTTATCAAATGAATACTAGGGTAAATAAAGCGGTGTATAATTTTATTTTGAGGGATTATGAGCATCTAAAGATGTTGCGTAAGGCCATTGAAATTATTCTTGAGGAAGATATGGAAAGGCCGCAAATATCTGTCCTGGGAAAACTTGGAAACAACCTTGTTGCCAATGGCAAAAAGGATTTACTTCAAGAATCGGACTGGAATGCTTATTGGAACAGGGTTTTAAAAGAAAAGGTAAATTTTGGCGTATTTCCCCATACAGAGTTTGGGACTCTCTTTATTGCTGGTGCCTTGGCCTCCCAATTTTTATTTGATATATCGGGGAGACCACTGGGATCTATGTCGGCCGGACCGTATGGAATTTTAAGGGGATTGGGCATAACGGAGGATAAGGTTAATTTTTATCTCAAGGCACTAAAAAAAGGACACTTAATTCTTTTGGTGCGCCACACTTTGCCGCAAATTCAGCTGATAGAAGAAAAGTTGGACAAATTAATTTAAGCACTAGTGAACGTCTAGGATTACTATCAAAATTTATTTATCTGGATCGATTCGGGATAGATGATTAAAATCATTTTTTTAGAAGAAGGAAGTTGGCATTTTTGAAGTACAACTATTTAAAATATAATTATATAAAGTATGAAAGAGTCAGTCAATATATTTCAAAGTCAAAGGGAATTTCATGTGTTTGTAGCCAATTCCTTTTCTAATTTACGACGGTTAAAAAAGGAAGGAGACCTTAAGGCATTCAATCAGTTATTGCTAAAGGCCATGCCCGAAGTAAGGCGATATGTCCAAAAAAATCTCAACCGTGCCGTGGTAAAGGGTAAAATTGATAGGAACAGGTATAAAGCGGATGATATTATTGATCAGCTTTTTATAGAGGTATATGACCATTTGGATGAGATTAATAATAAAAATGAGCTGCATCCATGGATGTTCAAGAAAGTGGATGAATTGCTGGAGACTATCTTTGTGGATGAAGAGTATGATGCCTTGTTCCTTGAAAATATAGATACCTACTCCAAACCTGAATGGGATAGCATGCAGGAAAAATTTACTACGGATGGAGATGGGGATTTAATTATGAACGAAGAATTGGACGATATTTCCTATGCCAAGGACGACTATGTGCTAAACCATATTTTTGTTGGCGATGACGATCAAAAAGTGATACTCCAATTGGATAAGGAATTGGGAGCGGAGAACATTAGAAAACACTCAGAAATGGTCTTATATCATATGCCCGAGCAAATGCGAAGGGTATTTGAACTATTTACGGAACATCAATTTGATATATCGGAAATTTCCAAAATACACAATAGTACCGTTCAGGAAATAGAATCGATATTGAAGACTGCAAGAAATAGTCTAAGGACCAGTTTCATCAAAAGATATTTGGACTAATAACAAGGAATTTTAATTTATAGAACTATGAGCACTGGACCAAAGTCAAAAAAAGAAATATTGTTGGGTGAAGGGCTTGATGCGTTACATAAGGAAAGTAGGGAATGGTTGAACATCATTGCCTTTTGGAAGGACGAAGCCAGGTTCTTTACGGATTTGCTGGATAAGGAACAGGTAAAAGCTTCTGAATACGGACAGATGCTACAATATCTGGATAAGATTCACGAAACCTTATTTGATTATTTGGCCGAAGATATTGTAGCCCATGAAAGTCTATTGTCCCGTTTAATAAAGGGAGAGAAGGGACTATCCGATCAGGATTTCAGGGAAAAACATGCAAATATCAGGGACCAAATGGATTTGTTTACCAAAGACTTTATGGAATTTAAAAAAATGGTTTTTGGGTATGCCAAGAAATTATGACCAATAGCTTGCCCAATATCACTGTCTAATCTGTTAGGAACAAAATTTATGGAAATCTCTATTTATAACACGGATAATAAGACTGTAGATAGTATAGCCCATTTTATGGATTTCTACTACAGTCTTCGATTAAAGCATCTAGCCAGCGATTTGTTGGATCAAGGATTATCACCAAAACAAATTACCGAGGCTGTCATCAAGGCCATGACGGTTGGCAAATCTGCCGGTCTGGATATAGACCAACATTTTAGGCCGGTTTTTACTGGAATCCAAAAACAGGTTGTAAGCGACTGTAAGCTATCGCATTTGGCATATGGATTGGTACTTATGAACGCGGATGCCGAACTTAGGGTGGTTGGGGATTTTCAAATTAGTGTCCTACAGGAATATATAGGGCACTACGGGTCTTTCTAGAATTCTATTTCCAAGGAGATAGGGCAGTGGTCGGAACCAAAATAATCCGATAGGATATCTACAGACTTTATGCGATCTACCAGAGACTTGCTTACCAAGAAATAATCTATTCTCCAGCCCGTGTTTCTTTCCCTGGACTTGAAACGATAGCTCCAATAGGTATATGCTATGGTATCTGGATGAAAATGCCTGAACGAATCCACAAAACCGGCTTCAATAAAATTGTCCATGCCATCAATTTCAATTTGGGTGTATCCTGCAGTTTTGTTATAGTTGCTTTTATCGTTCTTAAGGTCTATTGCCCTATGGGCTACGTTAAAATCCCCACAAGCAATTACAGGTTTTGTCTTTTCAAGGTTTTTAAGGTAGTTCAGAAAATCGGCATCCCATTTTTCACGATAGTCCAAACGATCCAATTGTTGTCCGGAATTGGGCACGTAGACATTTACCAAGTAAAAATCATTATACTCCGCACACAGTATTCTACCTTCGCTATCGTGTTCCGATACCTGCATATCTTTGGTTACGGCAATAGGTTCTATTTTGCTGATAAGTGCAGTACCGGAATATCCTTTCTTATCTGCCGAATTGTAATGCATGGTATAATGTTCCATTGCCGAAAGGGTCTCCTCAACCTCATGGTCCTGGGCCTTGGTCTCTTGAAGACATAGAATATCAGGTGCCATTTTATTTATGGATTCGAAAAAATCTTTTTTTGCAACGGCCCTAATTCCGTTGACATTCCATGAAATTATTCTCATTGTTAGGATATTATTTTGGACAATGCTATGAAAAATACAATTCGGAATAAAGATAATGATTCCGAACTATTTTTATAAAATGAACACCTAAAGTTTTGCCCAATCTGTTATCAACTATTCATAGCAATAGACTAAGATTTACTCTTCCTTATTTCTATAAATTGAGATTAGAATAACCAGTCCAATAATGGCGGAAAGACTAAAACCTATTGCGCCCAATACGGGTATTCCGCTAATCTTTGGAGGCATATCGGCCATTACTAAAAGGGCAGAGCCAATGGAGAGGGCTGCAATAATAACCGCATAGACCAAACGGTTAAAGGCAGTTTTTAGAGACTTTCTAAACTCGTTCAAGCCTTTGTGCTCATGCACAATGACCAATTTCCCATCTTTGATCTTATCTACTATTTCATTAATGTCTGTCGGCAATTTATCCAGCAGCGCATTGTAATCTTGAAATCTATTTAGGTTCTTTTGAAAAAGTCGTTTTAGGCCAAACCTTTTACGGGTTATCTTGGCCATGTATGGTTCTAGATTATCCGTTATGTTGAATTCTGGATCCAATTTTAGTCCTACACCCTCAATTATTACCAAAGCGCGTATTAGAATATACAAGTAATGCGGTATGGTAATCTTATTTTCATAAAGCACATTTTTAAATTGTTTCAAGGTGGTCCCCAACTTAATGTTACGGATAGAGGTATTGCTTATGCCTTCAATCAATTCGTACAAATCGTACTCCAACTTTTTTTCGTCGGGAATCTCGGTTTTTAAGGCTATTTTTTTTAGGACGGAGATGATTTTCCTTACGTCCTTTTTTAAAAAAGAAAGCAGCAGTTCTATGAGTGCCTCCTTGTCATTGGGCATAATGGTACCCATCATGCCAAAATCTATGAAACAGATTTTTTGGATCTCGGGTAACACAAATAGATTTCCGGGGTGTGGGTCCGCGTGAAAAAAGCCGTGTTCCAAAACCTGTTCCAAATATAGATCTACCCCAACTTTGGCTACGGCGCTGGAATCAATATTGCTTTCCTTTAATTTATTCAGCTCGGAAACCTTGATTCCGTCTATCCACTCCATACATATGATATGGTCGTTGCTAAGCTCGCGATATAGATGGGGGACATAGATAGCCTCGTTGTCCTTGAAATTCTTGGCGAAATGTTCCATATTGTCCATTTCCCTATGAAAACTAAGTTCTTCGTTAATGCTTTTTTCAAAGGATTCCACCAATTTTACAGGTTGAAAGGCTTTTACCTGTGAACTATATTTTTCCATTGCTTCCGCAACTTCTTTCATAATGGAAATGTCAGACGCAATGACTTCGGCTATATTGGGGCGCTGTATTTTTAATACTACCCAATCCCCATTGGAGAGCTGAGCTTTATGAACTTGGGCCAAAGAGGCTGCCGCCATAGGTTTGGGGTCTATGGAAAGGAAATGTTGGGAACAGTCAATATCCAGTTCTTGCGACAAAACTTTTTCTACGTCAAAATTCTGTAGGGAAGGAGCATGGTCCTGTAGTTTTTCTAGTTCTTTCACCAGGTCTGGGGGCAACATGTCGTCACGGTTGCTCATAATTTGCCCCATCTTTACATAGGAAGGGCCCAATTCTTCTAGCACCATGCGGATGCGTTCAAAAGTGGATTCTGATAATTTCTTTGCTTTATCAGGGTGTTTTAAAAGGTAATTTTTAGGGATAAATTTTCTTGCCTTGCTACTGGCCATTACATCCTCAAACCCATATTTGGTAAGTACTACAAATAGGGCGTTGTATCTTTTAAGATTTTGTTTTTGTGGAAATTTTATACCAAACATATGATTTATAGGTGCTTGGTCAAAAAACGAAAGAATTCCCTTTTAAGAGCTGTATAGATCTCTTCCTGTATTTCCATTTTTTTTCGGAACTCCATGTGTTTTTTTACCATCATGGTATCCATGGCATCATGTGACAACAAATCTTGATCGGCCATGCGGGATTCATGGATTTCCATTTCTTCCAATAAATCCTCGATTACTCCACCATGTAGGATAAATTCGTTCTGAAAGTAGTCCAATTGATTTAATACCTCTTTTTTGGTCCACCTAGTAACCAGCTCACTAAGCCTGTTATTGAAAATGATGAGTTCATCCTGCCAAAAGAAGAGTTCCCGCCTCCAAATTTCGTGTTCAAAATGCAGATTTGAGTTATATATGATTTGTTTTTCCATGATAATTTGCTTTAAGTACTATAATACTTGGCGTACTACAAAATTATTTAAAGGTATTGGTCCCTGAAATGACATATATCATTTGAATAGGAATACATATCCATTTACTTTGATTTATCAAGTTAAAAAATTGGAAAAAGCGGAAAGTTGCATGAATCGTTAGGAATGAAGTGCAAAAGGATGCTTTTCACAGATTGATGTTTACATATAAAAATATTCCTTAACAATGGCATTGAAAGTGCCTTGTGGGGTTTTTAAAAGTTCTATAACTTAAATTTATAATCATGAAGAAAAATATGGGTAATTTGGACAGAACCTTGCGTTTTGTGATAGCGGCGGCATTGATCGCTCTTTATTATAACGGTACTATTTCCGGGGTGTTGGGAATTGTATTGGTGGTTTTGGCCATTATCTTTTTCCTTACCAGCTTTATGGGCTTTTGTCCGTTGTACCTTCCTTTTGGAATAAAAACATGTAAGGCAAAAAAGGAGTAAACCTGGCTTGTGACAAACGGTAATTTTGTTTGACTATACTAGTCATCGGTCATCATGGAAAATTTGATTTCTCCCAACGTTGACTAAAAATCTATACCATAATTATTGGTTCTAGGATAGACCGAAGGCCTGTTTCGCAATTTCCAGTTCTTCATTGGTAGGTACTACCAAGATTTTAACTTTGGCCTCGGTACTGCCAATTTCCCTTATGTTGGAAGATTTTGATTCATTTTTGGCAGGGTCCAATGTTATGCCAAGATAATCCATATCCGTGCATACAAGGCTCCTAAGGGTACTGGAATTTTCTCCGATGCCGGCGGTAAAGACCACGGCATCCAAGCCGTCCATGGCTGCTGTATAGGCCCCTATATATTTTTTTATGCGGTAGGCATTCATTTCCAAGGCCAAGATACATTCTTTATTTCCTGTTTTGGCTTTGGCTTCAATGTCCCTTAAATCCCTATGGCCTGTAAGCCCTAGCATCCCACTTTTTTTGGAGAGTAAAGCATTGACTTCTTCCAGACCATAGCCCAAATTATTTACCAAATAAAAGATAAGGGAGTGATCTATGTCCCCACTTCTAGAGCCCATGATAAGTCCGTTGGCAGGGGTAAACCCCATGGAATGATCAACACTTTTTCCTTCCCTTACGGCAGTGATACTGCACCCATGGCCCAGATGTATGGTAATTATCTTGGAAGATTTTAATTTTAATAAGGAAATTGCCTTCTCGGACACGTATTTGTGACTGGTACCATGAAAACCAAAGGCTTGGATACGATGATCTGTATATAATTCATTGGGCAAAGCGTATTTCTTGGCCTTCACTGGCATGGTCTGGTGAAAAGCGGTATCAAAAACGGCAATTTGTTTGGCAGTAGGAAAAGCTTCCTCTGCCAATATAATGCCTTCCAAATTATGTGGGTTGTGTAAAGGGGCCAATACTGAAAGTTCCCTTATTTTATCTTTAACCTCTTGTGTAATCACGGTAGTATCGGAAAAGGTGTTTCCACCATGTACTACCCTATGGGCTACAATAGAGATATCATTGACATTCGCAATAACACCTTGGTCAGGATCCATCAGGAGTGTGGCCATTTTCTTGAATCCGGCACTATGGTTTGGAATCAGCATCACCTCTTCGGTATCCACTGAGTTGGTTTTATACTTCACTGTGGCATTTTCTGAGCCGATGCGTTCTATCAATCCCTTACCGATTATAAGCTCCGAAGGCATTTGAATCAATTGATATTTAATGGAAGAACTACCTGCGTTTATGATCAGTATGTTCATAGCTTTTGTTTTATTGGATTCAAATTATAGGCCTTGTGCCTGTATAGCGGTGATGACTACAGTGTTATAGATATCCTCCACGGTACAGCCACGGCTAAGGTCGTTAACAGGTTTGTTCAGACCTTGTAACATGGGGCCAATGGCCAGGGCACCCGTTTCCCTTTGAACGGCCTTATAAGTATTGTTTCCGGTATTTAGATCTGGAAAAATGAATACACTGGCCTGTCCCGCCACTTCCGAATCCGGCAATTTGCTCTTGCCTACATTTATGTCTACAGCAGCATCGTACTGAATGGGGCCTTCTACTTTTAAACCGGGTCGTTTTCTTTTTATAATTTCTGTGGCTTTACGCACTCTATCCACGTCTTCGCCCACTCCCGAAGCCCCTGATGAATAGGATAACATGGCAATTTTTGGTTCAATGCCGAACGCTTGGCTGGTGGCCGCAGAAGAAATGGCAATTTCCGCCAATTGTTCAGCGGTGGGATTTGGATTGATAGCGCAGTCCCCAAATATGGTGACACGGTTGGGGAGGCACATAAAGAACACGGAGGACACAATGGAGACCTCCGGTTTGGTCTTGATAAATTGTAAAGCCGGTCTTATGGTATGTTGTGTGGTATGTGCCGCTCCGGAAACCATTCCGTCGGCATGGCCTTTATAGACCATCATAGTTCCAAAGTAGGAAACATCTTCCATAAGATCTTTTGCCATGGCAAGATTAACATTTTTTTCTTTTCTCAGTTCGTATAGCGTAGTGGCATAATCCATGAAATTGGGGGATGATGTGGGATCTATAATATCGAAGCCACTGGAATCCAAATCGATATCCAATTCTGAAATTTTCGCCATTATTTGCTCCTTGTCCCCCAACAATGTAATGGTAACGGCATTGGTGTCCAGAAGTTTTTTAGTAGCCTTTAGAATGCGTTCATCGTTTCCTTCCGGGAGTACTATATGCTTCTTGGCCGATTTTGCCCGTTTAAGAAGATTGTATTGGAACATTCTAGGGGTAATTCCCTCAGCATTAAAGGTAATAAGTCGCTCAGCCAATTCATTTGTGGGGACATATTTTTCAAATTCCTGTATAGAGGTAGTTATTTTTTCCTTGTTCTCGGGATAGATCCTGGGTTTAATAGTTCCAATGCGGTTGGTTACCGAAAAGGTGCCATCCGCAACCGAGATGATAGGTATAATATCGGAAAGGCCCTCAATAAGTTTAATAATGGAATCCTCTGGTAATAGACCGCCTGTTAGGACAATACCAGATAGATTGGGGTAATTACTGGAGATATTGGCCTGTAAAGCCCCTAAAATAATATCGGCCCTATCACCAGGGGTAATGACCAAGCTATCCTTTTTTAAATGGGTGATGTAATTGCGGAGCTGCATGGCACCCACGCTAAATTCACCGGCCTGATTGTTTATAAAATCTTCTCCGAACAAAACCTTGGCCGATAGGGCCTGTGCAATTTCCTTTACGGTCGGATTTCCCAAAACAGGATTCACGGGGATTGCGGCTATCAATACTTTTTTTGGCAGTTTTGTCTTGAGACCCGATATTGCCTGTTCCAAATTCCCTGGTTGTACTTTATTGGCAACGGTCAGTAGAACTTCAACGCCCTTTTCCCTAAAAGAGTCATAGGCCATGTATATATTTCCGACCAATTCTTGAAGGGATTTGCCCATTCCGTTGGCTATAATAATGGCCGGAATCCCCAAATTTTTGGCAATAAGTACATTAATGTCCCATTCTATGATGGCGCCCTCCCCAGAAAAATCTGTTCCTTCCACCACTACAATATCGAACCTATCCTCAATGGCCTTGTACTTATTGATGATATTACTTATAATTTCGTCATCCTTGTCCATATTTTTAAGTTGTACCACTTGGCTACGGGTATAGGCATAGGAATCCTTAAATTTCTGGTCTACTTCAAAATGCTTTAGTACAGTATCTATATGGTCATCGATCCTGCCCTTTTCAAAGTCATCGATAATGGGCCGGAAATAACCCACTTTCGCGGTTTTCCCCAATAATAACTGCATCATGCCCAAGGATACGATAGATTTTCCGCTATTGGGCTCTGTAGTGGCAAGGTATATGGCTTTGCTCATGAACTATTAATATTCTTTGAATTTATATAAACGATTCTTTTTCCAGTTGCGAAGTTCGGGCATAGAAAGATTACCATATATGATAGAAGTCATTTATGGATACGACATTAGGTTCTAATTTTAACCAATCAAATTTATTCCATTAACAATTTAACTTCTTAAAATAGCAAGTATCTTAGGATGTACTCCAATCGGATCTGTTGCTTGCAAGTTTTGCTGATAAATTACAATACATCATAAAATGAAAACATTGCTTTATGCCACGGATTATTCTAAAAACTCGGTCTCTGCTTTGCAGTTGGCCTATAATTTAAGTCAGGATCTGGGAACTCGACTGGTGGTCACCCACACATTTAATTTACCTACTGTTTTGGGTGTTGAGGGACAGGATGACCGGCCTGTCCTTGAAGGAAATCCGTTTAAAATTCACCGTGCCCAGCTGGAAAAATTCTGCACAGAACACCTTGGAAGCAAGTGGGACAATCCCAAAATACAATTGGAGCCTGTACAGAACAGTTCGGTAATCAAAGGAATTATATCAAAGGCAGAAGAGTATCACGCCCAACTGATTGTGGTGGGTACTAAAGGAGCAAGTGGTCTTGAGGAAATGATCATGGGCAGTACCACCAAGAAACTCATAGAGAAAGCACCTTGTCCCGTAATTGCAATTCCCAATGATATATTGCCTAGAAATATGGATACCATGGTCTATGCCACCGATTTTGAGGAGGAAGATATACATGCCATCCAAAAACTTACGGAAATTGCCAAACCTTTAAAAGCAAAGATTAAGGTAGTGCATATTTCAACGAACGAGGAATATGCGGGAGACTTATTAATGGAGTGGTTCAAGGAGATGCTCAAATCCAAGGTAGATTATTCAGAAATTGAGTTCGAACTATTGTTTTCGGAAGATGTATTTGATACCCTCAGAATCTATCTTGGGGTCGTAAATGCGGATATGGTAGTGATGCTGGAAAGGGAAAAGAAAGGATTTTTAAAAAAATGGTTCCATAGGGATCTAGTAAAAAAAATGGAGGATAAGGGCGAGATAATATTGATGAGCTTTAATGAACACAACCATAAAACCCTATTTTTCTAGGGATATCCCTTGTTTGTTAATGGGGTTTAGGCAAGGAATTTTAGATTGATGCTATAGAAGTATGCATTACTTGTATTTTGATAACTGCAAAGCATCACATTTTAATCCCCTTGCAGAGCCATAGCGCCGTAATAAGCGGCCCCAAGAAGCGCCGTTTTTTCATTAAGGATTACCTTTACCGGTATCATTTCCAAGAGTGCGTTTAACCGCCCCGATTGTACAAAGTTGTTGTAGAATACGTCCCTTTTAATACCTGTTATTATTTTTGGTAAGATGCCCCCACCTATATAAATACCACCCGTAGCCTTGAATTTTAGGGCAAGCTGTGACGCTTCTATAGCCAAGAACCTAATAAAAATATCCAAGGTTTCAACACAAACGGAATCTTTTCCTTCCATTGCCGTCCCGGTAATTATAGCAGAAGGATTGCCTTTGGACATTTGATTACTCAGCCATTGTGGCTCCTTTATGCCACTTATTTGCCTCAAGAATACATATAGTTCCATGATTCCGGGACCTGACAACAACCTTTCCCAGCTGACATGTTCATATTTTTTTTGGAAGTGTTGCAGAATTTCTATGTCCAATTCATTACGAGGACTAAAATCGCAATGGCCACCCTCACAGGCAAAGGGGTGGTAGTGCGATCCGTCCCAGAACATTCCTGCTTCCCCAAGTCCCGTACCGGGAGATATAAGTGCGGCATTGCCAGGTATATTTGTTCCGGACTTAAGTGTTTCGAAGTCTTTTTCTTGGAGCGCTGCCAGTCCGTAGGCATTGGCCTCCATATCGTTGATCAATGAAACAGAACGTATATGAAGTTCCCTACTAATTTCTTCGCTGTCAATTGCCCAAGGAAAATTAGTGCCATATACCTTGCCCCGAATTACGGGTCCGGCAACACCTAGACATATTCCATTTATCCTAGGCATGTCGTCCGTATGGAAGTTAGATACCATCTCCAAAAAAGATTTATATTTTTTAGTGGGATATGATTTTTCCTTCAAAGGAACCATGTCTCCGTCCTGGATTTGAAAAAGGGCCAAATTTGTTTTAGTGCCTCCAACATCGGCGGCCAAAATTACTCCCTTATCCCGGGATATGTTGGTATTCATAAAAGCTAAGGGAATCTCCCCTTCATGGATGGCGGGTAATGAAAATCTTTGAATATTGTCCATAAAGTCTATCTTTTATAAAATGGTTATGTTCTATTCCTGTTATTTATTCTGAATCAAATTAAGTAATCCAAGGTTTACTTTCAAGTGTTTTTTTGTCCTAGGATCCATTTGTACAAATTATCGGCGTCATCCTTGTTGCACAATTGGGTACCTTCATGCATGGTAGCCGCAGTACCACAAGCTACCCCGTATTTTGCCATTTCGCTATAGGATTTGCCTTTAAGCAAACTAACTACCATACCTGCCACCATACTATCACCTGCCCCTATGGTGCTTTTTTGCAGCACTGTGGGCGCTGGTATATGTTCTATGAGATCCTTGGTGGCCAATAGGGCTCCTTTCGGACCCAAGGATACGACAAGTATCTCACAATCATGTTCCTTCAAAAACTTTTTGGCAAGGGGTTCCAATTCCATAGCTGAAATTGATGTAACACCACACAAAGTGCTTAGTTCCCCTAGGTTGGGCTTTAGCATAAATACTCTGGATTTGGTAGCCTTAGCCAATGCCTCCCCGGAAGTGTCCAAAATAAAGTGCACTTTTTTACTTTTGGCTATTTCGGCCACCAGAACGTAGAAATCATCCGGCATTCCCGGAGGTAATTTACCGCTGGCTACCAAGTAATCTCCTTCTTCCAGATTCTTTTCCAATTTTGTCAGTAGGGTTTCCCACTCTTTCTTTGCAACCTGTGGTCCTGGTACTCCAAAGCGGTATTGTAAGTTGGTTGTGGTATCGGTAACCGCAAGATTGTCCCTTGTCCATCCTTTAATGGGCACTACCAATTGATCAATACCTGCCTTGTCCAATATTTGATGTAAATGTTCCCCGGTAGGTCCGCCTGCCAGATACATGCAGAGTGATTCCTTTCCCAATTTTTTAAGGGCGCGTGATACATTGATACCGCCACCTCCCGCATCGTAAGTTGGTGAGGTACAGCGTAGTTTGGTATTGGGGCTGATACCTGCTACCGAGACACTTTTATCTATTACAGGATTTAAGGTAAGTGTTACTATTTTTTTGAGCATGTTGATTGAATTTTATGTTTTCCCATTTATTCGACTTAAATGGTGTTATTCTAATTTGTGATGTTCCATTAAATTTTGGTTGCCGTCAAATTCATATATATGTGGTACGCCAGTGGGTACTTCTAAACCGGCTATATCTATAGAAGGAATATTACAAATGTAGCCAATTAGGGCACGTAGGGAATTACCATGTGCCGAAATCATGACCGTCTTACCTTGTACCAAATTGGGAACTATTGCTTCGAAATAATAATTGACGACTCTTTTTGAGCTGTCCCCTAGCGATTCCCCCGATGGCAAGACTGCCGGGTCTACATTTTTGTAGTTCGGGTCGAATTTAGGATGTAGTTTGTTGTTGGGACCCAATTTCGGAGGAGACTCATAATATCCGCGCCTTATGGCCCAATATTTTTTTTCGCCCACCTCTTTTAAGGTCTCGTCCTTATTTTTACCCTGCCAATCACCGTAGTGCCTTTCGTTTAGTTTCCAATGATAGTAGGTATCTACATGCATTTGTTCACAATTGTCCAAAACGATCCAGGCCGTGCGTATGGCCCTTTTAAGATAGGAAGCAAAACATATATCGATGTTTATTTTATTGCGTTTAATGATTTCGCCAGCATTTTTAGCTTCCTCCTTTCCTTGTGGTGAAAGGTCAATATTGGTCCAACCTGTGAAGATGTTTTCCAAGTTCCAAAGACTTTGTCCATGTCTTATAAGAATCAATTTTCCCATTTATCATTAATTTAAAGGACTTCATTTTTACAAGGAAGGCCTTGCTCCAGGCAATCCAGATTTTCAAAGGTGGTTTGTGCAATATTGCCTAGGGCGGTATCTGTTAAAAAAGCCTGGTGGCTGGTAATCATTACATTTCTGAGGGTCATTAAACGCGCTATCATATCGTCCTGAAGTATATCTTCGGAATGGTCTTCAAAAAATAAGCCTTCTTCCTCTTCATAAACATCCATTCCATAATAGCCAATTTGTTGGGATTTAAGGCCGTTAATAACATCTTGGGTATTTACCAATCCCCCTCTACCGGTATTGATTAGCATTACCCCCTTTTTCATTTTGGCAATCTGGGCTTCGTTTATTAGATAATGTGTTTGTTCCATCAAAGGGACATGTAAGGAAATAATATCGGATTGGCTGCACAAGGTATCCAAATCGGTATAGGTGGCCTTGCATTCTTCTACCAGGCTTTGGTCTTTCATGGCATCGTAAGCCAGAATATGACATCCAAAACCATGTAGAATTTTAGCTACGATTCTTCCAATTTTTCCGGTACCGATAATTCCCACGGTTTTTCCGTGCATATCAAAGCCTACCAAGCCGTCTAGCGAAAAATTCATTTCCATAATGCGGTAATGGCTTCGTATCAATTTACGGTTCAAGGCCAAGATTATGGCTACAGTAAATTCGGCGATGGCATTGGGGGAATAGTCCGGTACCCGGACAACCCTCAGACCTAAGGATTTAGCATGGGCTATATCTACGTTGTTATATCCAGCTGATCGTAATGCAATATATTTAACCCCCATTTCATGGAGCTTGTCCAAAACAGGAGCAGAGCCGTTGTCCTGTGTGAAGATGCAAATACCTTCACAATCTTCGGCCAAAACTGTAGTATCTAGGGTAAGATAGGAATCCAATAATTTTAAATTATGTCTATTTGCATTGGCCTTGATTAAATATTCCTTCTCAAATTTATGTGTATTAAAAACCGCTACTTTCATTTTTTGGATTACAGACCACGCATAGGTGTTCTAATTGCAATCCCAAAGGAAGTAATTATGAAGGTGATCTAATATGATATTAATCATTATACTTATGGCAAATACCATATTATTTTAGCGCTAAAATTATAATTTTGAGTATGTGTAGGTTTACGAGCATACGGGCCAAGAACCAGGCATTTTAATTTTTTCCAAATGCCCAGATAGGTTGGTCATTTAATTTTAAGGGGTGGTCCAACTATCTTCATTTCATTATCCGCAAATAAATGTTCCATTTCTTTGGGACTGGGTTCGTGGTCTAATTGGGATACGGCTACAAAAAAATTCTCCATTTTGCCAGCGGGTTGAAAGATGACAAGCATTTTACCTCTTTCCGAGACTTGGGTCCAAGCATGTGGCACTTTTTTGGGCAAAAATATGCTGTCCCCAACATTTAGATCAAAAGTTTCTTCCCCAACCTTAAAGTAGTAGCTACCCTCTAGGACATAAAACATTTCATCTTGGAAGTGGTGTACATGCAAAGGGGTCCCTTTTCCTGGTGTAAGCGAGGTTTGTTCAAAAATGGCCAGGTCCTTATCGGTATCACTACCGGATATTTTGACATCCAAAATATTGGAGTTTACTCCTTTCAAGGTTATGTGCCCGTGTATTCTGCCTTCGCCAGCCTTAACCTTAAAGCCTTTGACTTTTCTTCCAATAACATCTTCTATGGACGAAAAAGATAACAAAGGCAATGTAGTCAGCGCAGATAGCGCTACGATAAAGCTATTTCTTTGCATTTTCTAAAGAATTAAGGTTAAAAGGGGAAGTAAGAACATACCTTGTTGTTCGTATACCTAAGTTACGGAAAATGTAGATTGAATATGAGGAAATTATGCAATCATAAAAATAATTTTTTGCTTAGCGCGATAAGTCATTAAATATTGTGATTTATTTCAAAAAAAACTGGTTTAGAACCTAAACTGGCGATCTAGGTCTTAATGGTTTTTATCACATTAATTACTACTTTCCGCCATTCCAAAGCTGATTTTACTTTGCTCTGCCAAATTGATATTCTTGATTCCTTCAATGAGTGCATCCGGATTAAAGGATATGGAATTAATTCCTTTTTCTACAAGAAATTGGGCAAACTCGGGATAATCACTGGGAGCCTGTCCGCAGAGTCCAATTTTTGTATTCGTTTTATGCGCGGAAGCAATGACCATAGCGATCATTTTTTTCACTCCCGGATCATTGGCATCAAAAATATCGCTTAAGAGTTCTGAATCTCTATCCACGCCCAAGGTTAATTGGGTAAGGTCGTTGGAACCGATGGAGAAGCCATCAAAAAAATGTGCGAATTCTTCAGCCAGAATTACGTTGTTAGGAATTTCGGTCATCATGTAGAGCTGTAAGCCGTTTTCAGCCCTTTTCAATCCGTAATCTGCCATAAGGTCAATTACTTTTTCTGCTTCCTTAAGGGTGCGGCAGAAGGGAATCATAATCTTAACATTATTAAAACCCATATCCTCCCTGACCATTTTCATGGCCTTGCACTCCAATTCAAAGGCTTCTTGATATTTGGGATGATAGTAGCGTGATGCTCCCCTAAAACCAATCATGGGGTTGGACTCCAATGGTTCAAATTCCTTACCACCTATTAAATTGGCATATTCATTGGATTTAAAATCACTGGTACGCACAATAACATCTTTGGGATAAAAGGCGGCTGCAATGGTGGCAATGCCCTCTGCCAGTTTATGCACAAAATAATCGGCCTTGTCAGGGTAGTGGTGGGTAAGTTTTTCAATAAGCGCTTTGGCCGAAGCATCTTTCAGGTGGTCAAAATGTTTTAAGGCCATCGGATGAATTTGTATGGAATTATTGATGACAAATTCCAATCGCATAAGACCAACGCCGGAAGTGGGATAAAATGATAGTTTGAACGCCTGCTCTGGATCTGCCAAAATGAGCATGGGTTGGGTTGCGGGTTTTTTAAGTGATTTAATATCCACTGTTTTTTCATCCCATTTCAGTAATCCATCGTACACTACACCAGTATCCCCATCCGCACAGGAAATGGTAATATCCTGGCCATCCTTTATTGTTTTTGTAGCATTAAGAGTGCCAACAATGGCGGCAGCACCTACCTCACGGGCAACTATGGCTGCGTGACTTGTGCGTCCCCCTTGGTCCGTAATGATGCCGGCCGCTTTTTTAAGGATGGGATCCCAATCGGGATCTGTCTTTTCGGTGACAAGAATTTCTCCTGGTTGAAGCTTATCGGATTCTAATGGACTATGTATAATCCGTGCCTTTCCAGCCGATATTTTGTTGCCCAGACCCATTCCTCTAGTAATTTCCTTACCTTTTTCCAGTAAGGTATAGGTGCTGATTTTAAGTTTGTCCTTTTTTGCACTTTGCACTGTCTCCGGTCTGGCCTGGACTATAAACAATTCATTGGTCAGTCCGTCCTTCGCCCATTCTATATCCATTGGACGTCCATAATGCTCTTCAATGATCATGGACCATTGTGCAAGTTTTATCACTTCGGCATCGGTAAGTACAAATATTTCCTGTTTTTCTATTTTGGTATCTAGGTTAAGGGTACCACTGCCCGAGCTATCGTAAATCATGGTTTTTTCCTTGCTGCCCAATTTTCTGGAAATTATGGGTTGGCGAATGCTATTTTTCAAACTAGGTTTATACACAAAGTATTCGTCGGGATTTACACTTCCCTGAACTATATTTTCACCTAGGCCCCAAATACTGGAGACAAGAACTACCTTATCAAAACCGGTGTCCGGATCTAAGGTAAAATTTACTCCGGAACAGGCCAGATCCGAGCGCACCATTAACTGAACGCCTATGGATAGGGCTACCTTTGTCTGGTCAAAATGATTGTCTTCGCGATATTTTATGGCCCTATCTGTAAACAGGGAAGCATAACATTTATGACAGGCGGCTATCAATTCATCAAACCCCTTTACATTTAGATAAGTTTCCTGTTGTCCTGCAAAACTGGCGTTGGGAAGGTCTTCTGCCGTAGCACTACTGCGGACCGCCAAGGAAATCTGGTTACCGTATTTTTTAACTAGTACATTATATCCTTTTTCAAGGGAAGATTTGATGGCTTGTGGAAAATCCGCTTTGGCTATGCTTGTTCTTATAGCACTCCCTACTTCCCGTAAATTTGAAAAATCTTTCTTATCCAATTTTGCAATTTCGGCGAATATGGATTCCTTTAATTGCCCTTCTTTCAGGAAAAGCCAGTAGGCGTCAGAGGTGGTGGCAAATCCGTCAGGTACCTGTACACCCGTTAAGGTCAGTTTCTGGTACATTTCACCCAATGAGGCATTTTTGCCTCCTACTTCGGGCACATCGTTTATATCTATTTCGTTAAAGTGTTTTATGTAGTTTTTCATCTCCAATATATTAAATGGGTTTTTAATTTTTTCATTTAGAGATGTAGGTCCAATTGCTATTAGCTGTAAAATTGGGGGAACTAACCTTGTCGATTACTTATCTAGGTCTCTTTTCTTTTTCCAGTAATCTCTAATATTTTGATGCGATATACCGTTGGAGTTCCACGAGAGTACAATTTGCTGGAAAATTCACTAATAAATTCGGTTTCCCGATGCTCTTTCTCTAGGATAAGACCTTTTACCCCTTCTGTAAATTGATGCAACTTAAATTTGGCATCGGTACCTTGGAGTTCTTCGAAAGTGCCATGGGCCATTACCGATTGCCAATTGTTGGATGATTTTATTTCCTCTACCAATAATGTCACCGCAGTATTCTTGCGCATGGCATCTATCTTATGTCCGTCCGCCGAATAACTTATTAAAGAATGATCATCCTTATCATAATAATAGGTAATAGGGAGAACATAAGGCTTGTCCAGATATATATACCCAAGGTGTCCGGTATAATTGCCTTTTAATAAACGTAAACTTTCGCTGGTGGTCAAATTTGTCATATTCTTTTCTATAATCTTTAAACTATACTGTAACAGTTCTATGTTATACTCTAAAAGGCATTTCGTATGAATCCTTGATAGGATCAAATCTAATTCCTTCTTTTCTGGTAAAATATGATATTGGTCAGTTCTGACTTCTGTATATCAGGGTTTTCCTTATTAAATGTACCTGAATGACTTAGGTCATTGTAGAAGCCTTAAGAATAGGATAATTTGTTATCAATGGATCACAAACATCCATATTAACACTAATTAATAATTAAAACTTAATGATCATGAAAAAAATTCTATTTGGTTTATTAGCCTTTGGACTAACCACCCAAGCCTTTTCTCAAATTATCCCTACGGTGGAGCTATCGGAGGTAACGGTATACGCCACGAACTATAAGTACCTTAACGATATAAACACGGGAGAGCTGGCCTCCATACCGGTGAAGCTTCTGCAGCAAAAGGTGGCGACCTATGATATTAAAAGCTCCGAATTCTATCAGGATGATTATGACCTTTACAACATTACGTTCTTTATTCCCGAGGGTAAAATTCTTGCCGCGTATGATGGCGAAGGGAAATTATTGCGTACTGCTGAAAAGTTTAAGGATATAAATCTGCCAACCTCTGTAAGGAAGTCCATTGCAGATCGTTTTCCTGAATGGGTTGTTACGAAAGATATTTATTTGGTCTCCTTTACCGATGCCGCAGGTGCCAAGAAAACCTACAAGGTTAAATTGGAGAACGGGGATAAGATGTTAAGGGTAAAACTGGATGAAACAGGTAAATTTCTTTAGGATTTTTAATAGGTCTTACCTTTTACAGAACAATGGGTAGGAACTGATCCTAAATTCTGGTAAAGGACATTTCCATAGCGATGGGATTAATAAGGCGCTTTGGGGATGTCCTTTCTCTATGGATTTATTTCAATCCCCTTAAGCGGGGAATAATTGGGTGTGTCAGAAGGGAATTACTGGTAATTTGGATTTTTGGAGAGTGATGTAGTCAAACCAAGAAGCCCAATACAACTGTATTCATTTTTTAACAAACATAAAACTCTTGTTTTAAGCTGGCTTGATTAATAAAGAATACCTTATGCCTAAACACTTATATGATTTTTCTCATATTCTTTAACGTATATTTCCCTTTATTTTGGGCTATCATATTTTATATTATCCATGAGGAATTTTATATTGATCTATTGTCTTTTTCTTTTGTTATCCTGTGGAGACAAACAAGAAAAGATTTTTCCCACTAAAATCCATTTAACCGAATCGGTCTATGCTTCCGTAACCGTGCAGCCAGATAGTCTGTATCAGGCTTATGCCCCTGTAGCGGGCATTTTGGATCGTAATTTATTGGAAGAAGGGGATTTGGTAAGTCAGGGTACACCAATAATTCAAATCGTGAACAGTACCCCAAAGCTTAATACGGAGAATGCCCGATTGACCCTAGAATTAGCACAGGCAAATTATAATGGAAGTTCGGCGGTTTTAAGTTCGTTGGAAGATGAGATCCAATCGGCAACCTTATCCTTTAAAAACGATTCCATGAATTATTTAAGGCAAAAGAGGCTCTGGGATCAAAATATTGGTTCAAAAGTGGAGTTCGAGAACCGCAAACTTGCCTATGAAATTTCAGGGAATAGTTTAAAGCAACTTAAAAATAAGTATGTACAGACCAAGAACGAACTTTCTACCCAAGTTCAGCAAGCACTCAACAATTATAATACCTCACAGATTTCAACCAAAGATTTTACCGTTAGCAGTAAGATCAACGGAAAGGTTTATGCCTTATACAAAAACCCAGGGGAAATAGTCAATACTATGGAGCCTTTGGCATCCGTTGGCAGTGCTACGGATTTTATTATTGAATTGTTGATAGACGAGGTCGATATAGTAAAACTTCAGTTGGGCCAAAAGGCCCTTATTACGTTGGATGCTTATGGGGATGAGGTCTTTGATGCCAAAGTAAGTAAAATATATCCGAAAAAGGATGAGCGCTCACAGACGTTTAAGGCAGAGGCCATTTTTAACAATCCACCTAAAGCGCTTTACCCAGGTTTGGCAGGGGAGGGAAATATAATTATTTCTGAAAAGGAAAGCGTCTTGACGATTCCCAAAGAATTTTTGTTGGAGGGGAACAAAGTAAAGACCCCGGACGGACTTGTTGAAGTTGTTCCCGGGTTGCAAAATTTGGACCGTGTAGAAATTATAAAAGGCATTAATGAGTCTACGGAAATTCTAAAACCTGAAGAATGATCAATTGGAGGGTCATATTGAACATCGCCAAAACCCATCTGCTCACCAAGATGAAATCTACGGTCACCGCCTCCCTAGGCGTTACCTTTGGTATCGGGGCCTATATTACTTTGATTAGTTTTATGACAGGGCTCAATGAAATGCTGGACAGCCTTATTTTGAACCAAACACCCCATATCCATATCTACAATGAGATAGAGCCCTCGGATAAACAGCCCATTGCCCTTTACCAGGAATTTGAGGATGCCTTTAATGTGGTTAATTCCATTAAGCCAAAACAAAGTCAGAAGAAAATCCATAATGGTCTACCTATCCTGAATTATTTAAAAAAGGACAAAAAGGTTTATGGTGCCACACCCCAACTAAGAGCACAGATCTTTTATCTTTCGGGATCTATAGAATTAGGGGGAAACTTGGTAGGAGTGGATATTATGGAGGAGGCAAGGCTCTCCAACATTGGTGATTATATTGTAGAAGGAACACCACAAGATCTAAAAAACAGTGAAAATGGAATACTTTTAGGGGCAGGCCTTGCCAAAAAAATGTCGCTTAAGGAGGGGGATCGTGTACAGGTCAGCACCATAAAGGGAGATGTTTTTCCACTAAAAATTGTGGGGATATACCAAAGTGGTATTGCGGATATAGACAATATTCAAAGTTATGCCAATCTCAAGACGGTTCAACGTATTTTGGGGGAGGCCCAGAACTATGTCACGGATATCAATGTAAAACTGTACGATATTAACGAAGCCACGGCCATGGCAAGCAGATTGGGAAAACAGTTTCAAGTAAAGGCGACAAGTATCAACGAGGCCAATGCCCAATTTGAGACGGGATCCAATATCCGTAACCTGATTACCTATGCCGTGTCCATTACATTATTGATTGTCGCCGGTTTTGGAATCTATAATATCCTCAATATGCTCATTTATGAAAAAATGAAGGATATCGCCATTTTAAAAGCTACGGGATTCTCGGGCAATGACGTGCAGCTTATTTTTATGAGTCAAGCCATGATCATTGGCGCATTAGGTGGGATTCTTGGGCTTATTGTTGGGTTCGTTCTTTCCAAACTAATAGATAATGTGGCCTTTCAAACCGAAGCATTGCCAACCATTACCACCTATCCCATAAACTATAATATATGGTATTATGTAATAGGATTTTCCTTTGCCCTGATTTCGACCTTCGTAGCCGGTTGGTTGCCATCCAACAAAGCAAGGCGTATAGACCCTGTGCGTATTATTAGGGGAACATAACCAAGAAAAATGGAGTTCGTTTTAGAGACAAAAAACATCAATAAATACTTTGAAAAGCCCGTGAAATTTCATGTGCTCAAAGATATTTCATTCGGAATAAAAAAGGGGGAATTTGCCTCTATCATGGGTAAATCGGGATCAGGGAAGTCTACCCTGCTTTATATTCTGTCTACCATGGATACGGATTATACCGGTGAACTATATTTGAACAATGAATTGATTACGGGTCAAAAACACAACAAACTGTCCCAGATCCGAAATAAGAATATAGGATTCGTGTTCCAGTTCCATTATTTATTGTCGGAGTTTAGCGTATTGGAAAATGTGATGCTGCCTGCCAAAAAATTGGCAGAGAAGTCCCTAGCGGAAATAGAACATGATGCCATGGAGAAGCTAAGAATGTTGGACATAGAAAAGTTGGCCCACCAACGTGCCTCAAGGATATCGGGTGGGGAAAAACAACGGGTGGCAATCGCCAGGGCTTTGATAAACAATCCTGCTATTCTGATGGGAGATGAACCTACAGGGAATTTGGACAGTCACAATTCCGAAAATGTCTTCAGTATATTTAAGCGGCTTAAAGAGGAGGAAGGTCTTTCCCTTTTAATCGTTACCCATGACGAGGACTTTGCAAAACGTACCGATCGCATCATCCAGATGGAGGATGGGCGTATTCTGGATTAAACATGTATTGGTTATAACTCGTCCTTAACCAGCTTAGCTCTATTTAAAATCATTGGGATGTGGATGTTTCCAAGGGGCTCGATAATCCCTTTGTAAAAGCGCCGTTGCCTCTGCATCATTTACCACCACAATATTTTTAGGGTCATAGATCAACGGTCTTCCGGTGGCCATAGCCATATTGGCCAAAATACAGCTAGCTGTGGATACATGTCCTTCCCGGATATCGGCAATAGGCAAAGTTCCTTTATCAATAGCGGCAAGGAAATCCAACATATGTAATCTGGTGGCCGGTGCTGCGTTCAATTCTATATCTTTTTCGGTGAGGTCCTCCGGATATTTTTCTTTTTCATAAATAACGTCCATATGGATCTTTTCCCCATCCCCATGCGGAACAAAGTCAGCCCTCATGGTGCTTCCGGACAATGTGCCTTTCTCCCCATATAATTTAAAGGACCATGGGTAATCCGGGTCTGCAGGGGTTCCCCAACTTCTATGTTGCCATACGCAGTTGAGTTCCTCATATTCAAAGATGGCGGTTTGGGTATCGGCAATATTGGATTTCCCGTCTTTTTGTACATAGATTCCCCCTGTAGAACTTATTCTTTTTGGCCAATCCAACTCTAGCATCCACCTTACGGTATCCAACATATGCACGCACATATCGCCCATAATGCCATTGCCGTATTCCATAAAGGTTCGCCACCATCGTCTGTGGGGAATTCCATCATAAGGACGCAGGGGAGCGGGTCCGGTCCACAATTCATAATCCAAAAAATCAGGAACTTTTTCTATAGGAGGATTGCCATTGGCCCTCATATGGTAATAGCAACACATTTCCACATGGGAAATTTTTCCCAATAAGCCTGCGTCCACTATATTTTTTTTCGCATCTATAAGATGCGGGGTACTCTTACGCTGGGTTCCTACCTGAACTACCCTGTTATATTTTCTGGCGGCAGCTACCATGGCCTCGCCTTCAATGACATCAACACTTATTGGCTTCTGTACATAAACGTGGGCCCCGGATTTTAAGGCCTCAATGGCCTGCAGTGCATGCCAATGATCAGGGGTACCTATAAGCACAATATCCAAATCTTTTTCGGCGAGCATTTTTCTATAATCCCTATAAGTTCTCGGGGTTTTTCCCGATGGCTGCCTAAGACTGATGAGGTTTGCTGCTTCTTTTAGTAAATTGTCGTCCACATCACAGATAGATACCACATCCACTTTAGTGACTTGCATAAGCCTAAAAAGATCGCTTTTTCCATACCAACCCGTACCAATTAACCCAACACGAAGGGGTTTATCCCGGTAAATGAGTTCCATGCCATAGGATCCAAAGGAGGAAAGTGCCAAGGATGCCGCAGCCCCTTTTATAAAATGTCTTCTGTTGATGTTAAAAATCTTGGTGTCCATGGTTGATTTCGGTTTTTTTTTGGTTTTTAAAAAATACAAAATAACTTCAATCCTTGACGTAAATTCTGTGTAAAATTTTGAGATGTGATTATAGCACCTTTAACACCTAGCTTTTCTGTTGTCCTTTTATTTGCCTCATGATGTCTTCCATCATTTCGACCTGAACTTGCTGAATGTTCAATAACTCTTGTTGTTGATGCATGATAAGGTGGTCCAACTTTTCGTGCAGGATGCGAATTTCCAGTTCTGCTTTTAAATTGACCATATAATCTTGTTTGGCACGCTCCCTATCCTTTTCCTCCTGCCTATTTTGACTCATCATGATTACCGGAGCCTGTAATGCCGCCAAACAGGATAGAATTAAATTCAGAAGTATAAAAGGGTAGGGGTCAAATCCTTTATCCAATAGGAAAACAATATTGATGACCATCCAGATAATTATAAAAATGCCAAATAGAATTATGAATCTCCAGCTTCCACCAAAGCTGGCAACCTTGTCTGCCAATCGCTGACCAAAGGAATAGTCTGTTGCAGCATTCAACCCTTCCCTCTGGGTGGTGATTATTTTTTGTTGCTCTATCGTTTTAAGTACATCCTCTTCCAAAGTGGATAATTCACCTACCTCATGGATGAGATAGTCGGACAGGTATTTTTGCCGGTATAGATTAAGTTCGGAAACAGAAATGGATTTTTTCGAATTTATTTCTGGATGTTCCTTGTGGATAAGATCCATTATGGATTTTCGAATTGTTTTTACAGGAACCTGTTCGCTGATCGGATATTCCTTTAAGGAAATGGCGCTTACAAAGGTCTTCATGTCTATAGCGTTTTATCTAATAAATGTAAGTTATTTTCTTTCCTTATGAAGATAAAGTTGTGTTATTACCCTTATCTTTAAATAAGAATTCATTCCTTAATAATTTTTGGATGAAAAAAAAATTGAATCAGCTGGAGGCAACGGCTATATGTGGTAACGACATAAGTTCATCCTGTTTATATGTTTCCGCATTGGCCATCGTTTACTCCGGTCAGTATGCCTGGATTTCCCTTTTGGTAGTGGCCTTTGTCTTGTTTCTCTTTAGGAAAATTTATGGCGAGGTAGTGGGAGCACTACCATTGAACGGAGGGGCATATAATGCATTGTTGAATACTACTAAAAAGTCGACCGCATCCCTAGCGGCCGCATTGACTGTTTTGTCATATATGGCAACGGCCGTGATATCGGCTAGTGAGGCAGTTAAATATGCATATAGTATATGGAGCTTTATTCCTGTTTTGCCGGTAACAATAGGCTTGATGTTTTGTTTTATGGCCTTGGTTATCATCGGAATTGGTGAATCTTCCAAGGTGGCAATAGTTATTTTTTTATTTCATCTTCTTTCCTTATCCTTATTATGTGCTTTTTGTATCGTCTTTTTTGCTCAGAATGGTTTTGAAACCCTAATATTAAATTATAAGGTTCCGGTGGAGGGTAGTGTTTTTAGTGCTTTGTTTTTGGGGTTTTCTGCTGCGATGTTGGGGATAAGTGGCTTTGAAAGTTCGGCCAATTATGTTGAGGAGCAAGAGGCAGGTATTTTTCCAAAGACCTTGCGCAATATGTGGGTGGTGGTTACTGTTTTTAATCCATTGATTGCATTTCTGGCTCTCGCCATTATCCCACTTCATACCATTGAATCCAATCAAGATGCTCTGCTTTCCCACATGGCCAATGTATCCGGGGGTAATTGGCTTTCCATTCTTGTGGGTATTGATGCGGCATTGGTGTTAAGCGGGGCCGTACTTACCTCTTTCGTTGGAGTGGGAGGACTTATGGAGCGCATGGCATTGGACAGGATTCTGCCCAAATTTTTATTGAAGAAAAACAAGTCGGGCAGTTCCTATATGATCTACACGCTTTTCTTTATACTTTGTGTTTCCATATTATTGGCCACTAAAGGTAATCTGGCAAAATTGGCCGGAGTTTATACCATAGCCTTTTTATCGGTTATGGTATTGTTCGGATTGGGAAACATGATGCTTAAAATAAATAGGGCCAAATTACCACGCCCGGAAAAATCAAGTTGGTTGGGCCTAACGGTGGCCATCCTGGCGGTGATGGTAGCTATGGCAGGGAACATTTTTCTTAATCCCTCTTATTTGGCCATATTTACGGAGTATTTAATCCCAACGCTTATTGTCATATTTTTTATGCTGTACCGCACTTATATTTTTAAAGGCTTTCTTGATGTTTTGAGCTATGTATTTCCGGATAGGGGACACCTTTTTAAAACTTTGAATCGACATACCAAGGAATTACTGGCTGCAATTAATAGACAACAGTTTGTTTTTTTTACCAATCATGATGATGTGGCCACCTTGAATAAGGTGATGCTTTATATTAAAAATAATGAACCAACGAGAATCCTTAAAATTGTTGCCGTAATAAATGAGGAACATACCATAACACCCAATCTAAAGAAGGATATAGAGGTTTTGGATAGGGCCTATCCAGACATTCATATCCAATTTATTGAAGAAGTGGGTGTGTTTGGTCCAGATAAAATAAAGGAACTTTCAAAACGATGGGGAATTCCCACTAATTTTATGTTTATTGGCTCCCCTGGGGATAAATTTCCCTATAAAATCCAGGAATTGGGTGATGTAAGACTCATTATCTAATGATTGTTGCTTTTAAAGTTATGATAATTATGACCTTTGTCTATCCTTGTTTTTGTAAATTTATAGGAGGCTTACCCATTATGATAAAATCTAGGTTTAGGAGATGTGTAGGTCAATTAATTATTTATAGATAAACAGAAATTTATTATGAGTATTCTATCAGAAAATGTAATTCCCGGCAATCATGGAAAAGTTTTTGGAACCAATGCCAAAGAGGCCAATGACCTACGGAGAATTAAGGAGAACCTATTAAAAATCGAAGGTGTAAAAAATGTAATTTTTAATGATGATTTCCCAGTAGAGTTCACGGTACATACTACTAAAATGGTTGAAATAAAAGATATTGAAAAGATGGTCAAGGGAGTTGGGTTTCATGCCATACCCAAGGGACTGTTTTCTTTGTAGGGGAATATCTAAATTTCACTTTGGGCCTTTTTAGGGTTTTGTTCCGGTTCTGATGTTATTTCCTGTTCAATTTTGTCCAGCCCAAAATCGATATATAATTTAATAATGGCCGCTACCGACCAAGCTTGGTGAATACAACCTTTTCCCTCTTGCGGGTCGCTACCGTTAAAAATCTCGGAAATGCAATGAATGCCATTGTCCTTATAAAAATGTTCGCGCAACGGCTCCAATTCCAGCATTACTTTTTTCTTATTTTCTGGGGAAGTGCCATAGATTTTGAAATAGGCCTGAAAATATTCATGAAGTAGAAAAGGCCATACCGTGCCTTGGTGGTAAGCATGGTCCCGTGACCATTGGTTACCTTCATAGTTAGGTTTATATTCAGGACTAGCCGGATCCAAGGTACGAAGTCCAAAGGGGGTATAAAGTTTGTTTTCCACAGCCTCAAAAATGGACTTTTGTTGGTTGGTGTCCAAAACGCCGAAAGGTAGACTCAGACAGTATATTTGATTGGGCCGTAGAGTATCGTCCTGCGAGACACCAGGGATGATCACATCATATAAGGTTCCTTGTGGATTGGTGAAAAACTTGGTAAAATTGGATTCAAACTTGGCAATTAAGTCAAGGTAACGGGATTCAATTTTAACTTCAAGAATTTCGCAGAAATTTTCGTAAATCTTAAGGGCATTATACCAAAGCGCATTGACTTCCACAGGGCAGCCTATTCTTGGGGTAATGACCTTGCCCCCTACAATGGCGTCCATCCATGTCAGCTGTACCGTGCATTCCCCGCCGTAGATAAATCCTTCCTTCGTAACGTGAATATTGTAGCGGGCACCCGCAATATGCTGGTCCAATATATTCTTTAATATTTCAATATGATCTTTTAGGAATGCAATATCCTCGAATTTTTTTTGGTAGTCATAGCTGGCCACGAAAAGCCAAAGCGTGGCGTCCATAGTATTGTAATGTACCGGGTCTTTGGAATTATCTGGAAATCTGTCCGGGATCATCCCCTGATCCACACTTTTAAAAAAAGTATTCAAAATGGATTTGGACAGCTCTTTTTTACCAGTAGCTATGGTTAATCCGCGCATGGCGATCATAGTGTCCCTTCCCCAATCCGTAAACCAGTGATAGCCGGCAATTATGGACATGCTATTGGTAGACTTTCTTTGGACCATAAATTGTTCACCGGATAACATGAGGTCTTTAAAAAACCCAGGTGCCAGCTTTTCTTTGTTCATTGTACGTTTTTTGCGGTCTAGGGATAGAATTTTTTTTATTCCTTCCGCTATTACGTTCTCCTCAATAGTGAAGTATAATATTAGATCTTCCCCAGGCTGCAGTTCATGTACTAGATATCCGATTCTATAATAGTCGCAGACCGAACCCAGGCCACGGGCTTTACCCTTGGAGAGGATAATATTTTTAAACCAACAACGGGCCTCAAAATAATGTCCAGCTGTCCACCCGGTAAAAACCGGATTACTTCCATACTTGGGGTATGTTTTTAAATGGTCATTATTGAACTCGGTAAAGAAATTATAGCAGGAAGCTTCTTGAAAGGTAGTATGAAAGTCGTTATAGGCATAAAGGGGATGTAACTCCAGGACCAATGGTCTTTTTCCATTGTTGGTATAGGTAAGTAAAGTGGTATTGGATCCGGATATCATTTGTACATTTTTCCGCAAATCCCAATCACTATTGGCAAACTGCCAGGTAGGAGAGGGGGCAACATCAAAATTCTTTAAATATTTACTTCCATCCGGAAAAACTACTTTTGGATATTGATTGGTGGAAATATTATGATATTGGCCATCTATTAGAACCCGTTCTTCAATTTTTGCCACCACCACAGTGCGGTCGGTAGGAGGCTCTAGGGCAGCGACCAATAGACCGTGGTACTGTCTTGTATTGGCACCGTTGACGGCTCCTGAGGCATAACCGCCCAGTCCGTTGGTAGCCAACCATTCTTTTCTAAACAAATTTTCCAAATTACTATTATATTTCTTCCATTAAATTAGCCACCAAAGCGGTCCATCCGGTTTGATGTGAAGCTCCAACACCTCTACCACTGTCCCCGTGAAAATACTCATAAAATAAGATAAGGTCGTTAAAATGTGGGCTTTGGTATTTTTCTTCGTGTAATTGGTGAATGGGTCTATTACCGTCAGCATCCTTTTCAAAAAGTAGTATCAGTCTTTTGCCAATTTCATCACTAATATCCTTTAAATTCATCATATTGCCATTACCAGTGGGATAAGGGAATTTTAGTTTATTCCCAAAATAGCTATGATACTCCCTTAGGGAATTAATAAATAAATAGTTCATGGGCATCCAAATAGGCCCCCTCCAATTGGAGTTTCCTCCAAAAAGTCCAGTGGTAGACTCCGCAGGTTCATAATTAATCCCATAGGTTTTTCCATCTATGTGGATGGTGTAGGGATTTTCATGTATTTTGGACAGTGATCTAATGCCGAATTGCGAAAGAAATTCCTTTTCGTCCAAAATACTTCCTATCAGCTTCTGCAAACGCTCTTTTGGCACCAACGATAATAGAACATCCTGATTTTCGGAGTATTCTTCCATTACCTGATATTTTGCGTTTTCTATACGGTGTCTACGAAACCATTCCATACTTTTTCTAAACCTGGGTAGTTTGTCCAAATATTCCTTCTTGATATTCAATACCGCTGTAAGGGATAACAATCCCGAAATGGAACGCACTTTAATGGGCATAGATTCGCCATTAGGGAATATCAACTTATCATAGAAAAAACCTTCGCTTTCATCCCATGACCCGTTATAATCCTGACTTATGTTATTCAATGCTTCTGCAATAAAGACAAAATGGCCAAAGTACTTCATGGTCATATCCTCAAAAGATATGTCTTCCAATGCTATTTCAAGGGCCATCTCCAACATATTTAGGCAGTATAAGGCCATCCATGAGGTTCCATCAACCTGTTCCAAAACCCCTCCCCCTGGAATATCGCGACTACGATCAAAGACCCCAATATTATCCAGGCCTAAAAATCCTCCTTCAAAAACGTTGTTTTCAAGACTATCTTCCCTGTTTACCCACCAGGTAAAATTTAGGGCCAATTTGTTGAACATCCGTTTTAAAAAGATAAGGTCCCCTTTACCGGTCCTCTTTTTTTCCATTTGATAAACTTGTAGGGAGGCCCAAGCTTGTACGGGTGGATTAACATCGCTGAAATTCCATTCGTATGCCGGTATTTGTCCGTTTGGTGCCATATACCATTCCTTGGTAAATAACAACAATTGATCCTTGGCGAAACTGGAATCTACCAAGGCTAGGCTAACACAATGGAAGGCGGTGTCCCAGGCCGCGAACCAGGGATATTCCCATTTGTCCGGCATAGCAAGGATGTCATGGTTCCTCAGTGTTTTCCATTCCTTGTTTCTGCCGTTAAATCTATTTTGTGGCGGGGGCATCTCCTTATGGTCTCCGTTAAGCCACCTTTCTACTTCGTAATTGTAATATTGCTTGGACCATAACAGTCCGGCAATAGCCTGTTTCTGTATTTCTTTGGCTTCTTTGGAAGTAGTTTTAAAAGTAGCATCCAGAAATTCTTGGGATTCTTGGATTCTTTTGGTAAAGGCAGTTTCAAAACTCTTATCGAACGGGGTTTCCAAAGAAGAGGCGGTCAATCTTAATTTAATCGATTTTGTTTCCCCAGCTTTAAGATATATCTCGTACAAGGGTGCAAATTTGGTGCCTTTATTATTTTTAGAAATAATGGAATAATCGTTGTTCACTACGGAATTGTGAAAGAGATCCTTTTTGAAGGGATGATCGTTCGGCTGCGCATAGACCTTCTCCATATTGGTCTCGTTCTCGGTAAACAACAATCGGGTTGGTTCTTCAAAATATAGGTTGTATTTGCCAACATAAATATGGTCTATGGAGACAAAGGTTTGGTCTTTAAGGGTTTGTTTTTTTATGATCGGTTTTTCGGGCATGCCTACGAAACTCCACAGATTTCTGGTCCAAAGAGTGGGTAGAACATGTATGGGAGCAGACTTGGAACTTCTATTGCTAATAGATATTTTTATGAGAATATCCTCGTTGTCCGCCTTTGCATATTCTGTAACAACATCAAAATATTCATTGTTATCGAAGATGCCGGTATCCAAAAGCTCGTACTCGAAATCATACTTGCCCCGCTTCCTGTTTTCTTCCACCAATTCTATATAGGGAAATTCGTTCTGTGGATATTTGTACAGATGCTTCATATAGGAATGGGTGGGGGTATTCTCCAAATAGTAATAGAGCTCCTTAACATCTTCGCCGTGGTTCCCTTGAGGCCCTGTTAGGCCAAATAGTCGCTCCTTTAAAATACTATCTTTACCGTTCCATAGGGCTATTCCAAAGCATATATTACAATATCGGTCAGATATACCGGCAATCCCATCTTCTCCCCATCTATAAGCCCTACTTCGGGAATCTTCGTGCGAAAAGTAGTTCCAGGCATCTCCATCCGGACTGTAATCTTCCCTAACCGTCCCCCATTGCCGCTCACTTAAATATGGACCCCATTTATGCCAATCCTTCGTTTTGGATCGGGAATCTTCCAATCGCTTTTGTTCTTGAGCTATTTTTTCTTTAGTCATTCAATTAAGATCACATAAAAAGGCCCATGCGGTTGACCATTGTCTTGCGCTATCGGCACTTTTGAATTCTATAATTAAAGATAGCATATGTTTAACACATTTTTAACCTGTCAACTGTTTAAATAATAACTTGGATGGCATTTTTTTGAGGCCAATGATGAAAAACGGAGGTTTAATTAAAATTTTTTAAAATGAAAAAATTTGTGTTTTCCCTTTTGTCGGGTCTGATTTTGGTTGCATGCCAGGCACAGGACGACCGCAATAAATCCAAGGTTGATCTGGCCGAAAAAAATACGGACAGTATTTCTGTGAATAAACCGAAAATTAGCTGGAAGGTTGATAAAAAATACGATGAGAAAGGAAATGTAATAGGATATGACTCCATTTACTCCTATTCCTACAGCAATCTAAAGAACTTGCCAAAGGAAATGAATCTGGACAGTATTATGAATTCAATGAAGTTTTTTTCACAGGGTAATTTATCCTTTTTTATGGAGGGCCATAATTTGGGGCAGTTTATGGATATGGATTCCATTATGAACGGAAGTCAATATTTTAAGGATTTCTTTGAAAGACAACGTAGCAATAACTTTTCGGACATGCGGGAACTATTCCAACAAATGGATTCCCTTCAAAATATGATGATGGAAAGGCATCGGAATTTTAAACCGGAAGCTATTGAAGAAAAGTCCAAACTATAAGGAAATTGTCCTTTTAGTGTTAGCTGCTAAATATGGTCGGATTTTTGGTGTTAGGTAAATTTACTTTCGGTTTTTTGGGATAACATAGAATATTTAACATAATCGATGCTATTCTGTAAAAATGTACATTGTACGTTTCCAAATAAATCTCTATCTTGACAACCCATTCTTGTCCTCCAATTTTTTATGAGGCAATGATTAGGTATTTTTTTAATTTAAAACATAAAAAACTAAACAAACAAGTAACACCATGACCAATATTAAAAACAGTAGAAGAGATTTTGTTAAGAGCAGTGCTCTAGTAACAGGAGCAATGATTTTACCTACCATGCAGATGAATGCTATGGTAAATGTCGCTAATGACAAGAAATTAAAGATAGCCTTGATTGGTTGTGGTGGTCGTGGTACAGGTGCGGCGCAACAGGCCTTGAAGGCGGATCCCAATGTTGAATTGGTGGCTATGGCCGATGCTTTTGAGGATAGGTTGCAGGGAAGTTTAATGAATTTGCAGAAGGAGTTTAAGGATAGCAAGAAGGTAAATGTTCCCAAGGCCAATCAGTTTGTTGGTTTTGATGGCGCTGAAAAGGCCATAAACATGGCAGATGTGGTTATTTTGGCGACTCCTCCAGGATTTAGACCCCAGCATTTTGAATATGCCGTTAATGCAGGAAAGCATGTATTTATGGAAAAGCCGGTTGCCACGGACATACCTGGAGTACGAAAGGTATTGGCAGCGGCGCAAGTGGCAAAGGATAAAAAACTGAACGTGGTTGTTGGTCTTCAAAGACATTATCAGGACAACTATTTGGCAGGGATAAAACATATTAAAGACAATAAGATCGGAAAAATTGTTTCCGGACAAGTGTATTGGAACAGTGGTGGTGTTTGGGTAAGGGAAAGACAGCCTGGACAATCCGAGTTGGAATACCAGATGCGCAATTGGTATTATTTCAACTGGTTGTGCGGAGACCATATTTTGGAACAGCACATCCACAATATAGATGTTGCCAACTGGTTTATTGGGGAATACCCAATATCGGCACAAGGATTTGGTGGAAGGCAAGTAAGGACGGGAAAGGACCATGGGGAGATTTTTGATCACCATTTTGTAGAATATACCTACCCAAGCGGTGCGGTAATCGCTAGTCAGTGCCGCCATATGCCAGAAACTATGAGTAGGGTAGCGGAAACATTCCAAGGTACCAAGGGTACTATTGAGACCTATGGTGATAACACCTTTATTAAGGATTATGCCGGTGGGGAAATATTTACCCATAGAGGAAAGGATGATCCAAACCCTTATCAGGTAGAGCATATTAAACTTTTTGAATCTATTAGGAACAAAGGAGTTATTGCCGATGCGGAGAATGGAGCTATGAGTACAATGAGTGCCATTATTGGTAGAATGGCAACTTATTCTGGAAAGGTAATTAAGTGGGAGGAAGCCATGACTTCCAACATTGACTTGGCTCCGGACAATTTAACATGGGATTCCCCAGCACCGGTGCAACCTAATGCCGATGGTACTTATAATATTCCAATCCCAGGAAAGACGGTAGTGATTTAAGTTTTTAAATACTTATGATAATTAATCCCAAACTTTCTATAATCGTAGAAAGTTTGGGATTTTTTTATTGGTCCATATAGCGTTAAAAGAAATACCGAGCCATTTTATACAAGACTAACCTCCAATATTCGTTTGTTGATTGTTTTGGCCCTAATATTTTTTAGTGTCTTTTTTCTTTTGTTTTGCGTATCCAGGATTACGATGGTATATTTTCCTTCATCGAAGACTTTGGGGGCAAAGGTGTTGGTTGCCATACGAATGGAATAAACTAACTGATGGTTATTATCGAAAATTGAAATAACCGGTTTATTTCCGTCGGCAACCTTAATGGTAGGCAACCAGGCTACAGCCTTTTTTCCATAATTGTCCTCTTGTTTTATGGTGATTGGCCATCCTGGGAATTGTTCATTTTTATTGCTGCTAGGGTCGGCATATCTAGGCCAACAGGCCGTGGTTATGGTTCTTTCTTTCTTATTGAAGGTTACCAATCCGTATCCTGTGGCCCTATTGTGAACAATGGCAGGCTCAATCCCGGTATTGAAAGGATTGCCTACGGCACGGACAGATATTTTATTCCCAAATCCGTCCACATGATTACCTACATAGGCGGGATTTTCATAAGTATGTTCATCGCTTTTCACTTCCGGCCAGAATCTTCTGGGCCAAATATTGTTCAAGGCAGGACCGGCAAAGGCATAACCGCTATCTCCGTGCTCATCGGTGCCATATTGGATAAAACTTCCCAAATGTTGGTCACCGGCAATATGAAATGCATAACATTTTCTGATGGCCTCAACGGCCTTATCCCTTTCATTTGCAGGCCAGCCGTTGGAATCCATATCTACGGTAGGGACATCCCCAAGTACGTATTCTCCCTTTTCAGGAATAGGTAAGGAGGGAACCACATCATCGTTAAGGGCCGTTTTTGGTAAGGTAGCTACGGTGGCAAAATTGGTCTGGGATAGCACTACTTTCATTTCTATACCATTGTTCCAATCCTGGGTCCAATGATCTATAAATTTGTGCTGCCTCTTTCCTAAAAGTACGGCATCCAGATCCCGGTGTTGTTTTATATCAAATTCTTTGTTCTGTATCCAACCATTTCTAACCTGGGCTTCCGGAGGTAATACATGCTTTGGGGCCGATTTAAACTTTCTGTCCTCCAAGATGGCAAAACTAAGTCCAGCATAATTCCAAGTCGTATAATAAACGCCGATATTCTGTTGTACGGGAGTAGGGTCGTAGGGATCCGGTAAATGGCTGGTTTGGGTAAATTGTACCATGTTGACCCATTCGGCAGGCATTTTATATCCGCCAGAATCCTGTGCCAGCATGCCATGTCCTTCACTGGTATCGGCCTTTTTTCCACTCTCGCCCCATACATTACCGTGGTATACATCATGATCATCTGGGATTATGGCGCAGGGTTTGTGCCTAAACAATTCCCTGTAAGACCAACCGAACATCATCCATTTTCTAAGGTAATCCAGACATAGATTGTCCAGGTCACCACTGCGTTCTGCTCCATATCCACCGGTACCCTCGTAAAATTGGTCACCCAGGAAAAGAATAATATCAGGATTTAATTTGGACATATTTTCGTAAACGTCGTTATCTGGAAAACCATAGTGAAAGTTACAGCTAAAAACAGCTGCTGAAACCGATACCTTATCCATTGGTTCTTGGGCTATGGTTCCGTCGTAGGTGTATTGGTGGGTTTCGTTTTTTAAAGGAATTTCTACCAGAACACGGTACGGAACATCCGTGTTGGCAGTCCAGTTTTCAACAATGAAGCTTATTGCTCTTCCTATATGTTCCAACTTGGTATTATTGGCGGTTTTCCAAATGCCTTGCTCCTTGAATTGCAGCACAATGGTATGTCCCTCAATTTCTTCAATGGGAGCTAATTGTGCTGTTAGTTTTAGCTTTTGGTCATGAAGGGTGTATTGGGCAAAGCAAATAGGTCCATATAATTGGTCCTTGTTTGAAATAAGATTATCTGCGGATATATTCCAATTGGAAAATGAGGCAGAAGGTTGGGATGCGTTACTCTTAGCCGTTTTTACATCGGCGAGCAGGGCAAAATTGCCTTCAACACTTTTACCATCAACGGCTATGTTTTCCTGGGTATGAATTAGTTGATCGGTTATGGAGTCCAGTATCAAAACCTTTAATTGGTATTTATTTTCTGAAGGCCTAAACTCTGCTACCAATTTGAAGTTATTTGGAATTTGTGAAAGCTTGGTTTCGAAGGATTCATCCCTTACCTGTAGCGTACCATTAGGGTTAAGTCCTATATTGAGCCCTTTACCAAAAACGGCAGCGGATCGGTAATCCTCAAAAGGACCTTTACATCCCAGTCTTATTCCCAAACAGCCTTTATCGGTAGGTGATATATTATTATTTAGTAAGTTTATTTCCACATTCACCTGTAATGGGGACAGATTTTCCGTTTTTTGAACGGTCAATAACTGAAGGTTTCTATTTTCAGCACTAATATTGCAAACGACCGTTCCATTTTTAAGTCGCCAATCCTGCAATCGGTTTCCCCAATATTCGGGACCTACCCATTTCATATCGGGCCAGTTGTGCCAATTGCTTTTAAATTGTATTGTTTCAAGTATTTTATTTTGGCCTACTAATCCAAATGGGAATGCCGAAGCGGAAAAGCTGGGCAATAGGGTTCCCAGTGCAATGGTCTTGATGTATTTTCTTCTGTTCATGCTGGTTGACTTCAAGTTGTGTAAAGTAGTATAATTGTTGTCATTATGGCTAAAAATAAATAAAAAAATGGTTTGAAATGGGAACCAAAGTTGCGCCAAAACAAACCATTTATAAGGTATACTAAACTAGTTTATATTATTCCTTTATCTTGGTATATGGTATTTTCATTTTTATCTCCCAGGTACCGGAATCATTTATTTTGATTCCCCAGCGTATATAGGCCCTGTTTCTAATTTCTCCAGTGTCTGGATCTATATATGGTGTCCAATCTTTAGGTCCATTATCTGCTTCAAAGGCTGCAGTGTCCACTGTAAAGGCATCATCTGTGGTTAGGTAATACATTAAATAGGAGTTGGTCCCGGTAGCATAAGTTCTTCCGTACTGAGGGAACGGTGGTGCCGGTAGCGAGAATGTGGAACCAGTTGCATCAACTTCCGTATCTACAGAATTGTCATGATAGTTTTGTAAGAAGGTTGACCCGGATGGATAGAAGACAACCTTTTCTGGATTTAATGGTTTATCATAACTGTCCGCGATGATCATTTTCACTTTAACCCCCAAAGCTGGTTCTTCACTTACCTTGGTTACTGTTATATAAGGATGGGTACCATCCAAAACACTGGGAACACCGTTGTCAAAATCGTTCATAATGGTAGAGGTATAGGCTATGTCATAAGCGCCGCCACCTTTGCCCAATTGCAGTCTTGAACGCATTTCTGTTGGGAATTCAACCGGTTGAAAATCATCCAATTTTACTATTACAAAGTCATCCAATTGACGCTCCCCCCTTACGTTGGTAGCTTTAACGTTTACCTTGTAAATGTTATTATTGGTTACAAACTTACTCGCCTGGGTAAAGGCCAATTGTCCGCTCACTTCATTGATCATGATGGTGGGGTAATCTCCCAGTTCCAACTTTTCTTCCACTAATGCCAAAGTAGTATCGGTTTCGGCATTAAAGGCGGACTTCCAAGTTAACAGCTCATATTCGTCGAACAAATCGTTGGTAGGGTTGCCTTGGGCATCCGTGATACTTGTAATCTCCCATTTTAAGGGGTAGGTTGATCCTTCTATGGCCGGTGCGGCCCCAACTTTAAACACCCCACGTGGAACGGCTATGGTGTCTTCCAAAGCATGGATATTGTCACTGATGTAACCCACTTCCGGTGGTTGACAAGATGCAACCATTACGATAATGATCAGTATGGAATAAATTATATTTTTCATCTTTTTGTTTTTATGATTTTTATTAGTCCCTTTCAAAATTGAACAAAGTATGGTTTCCCTGTAGGACATGAATAACTCCATTGGTAGAGATTAAATTGGAGGTTTTTACTACCACCTTATCATCATCATCTATGTTATCCCATTCGTCCCAGTCATCACCTTGTTTATAAGTGAAGTACACATATTCGGGTTTGGAATCCAACTCATTATTATATTGATCTGTTGGTTCCAAGGAAATTCTTTTTTCTTCACCGTTTACGGCAGTATAGATTTTTCCTTGGTCCTTGGTCATGTTTTCCCTTCTTATTTTTCCGGAAAAAATATAACCCCCCATATATTTGGTAAGGGTATCCAAAGGAATATCGTTTACGGTAAACTGGGCTTGTGGATCTACTTCCCTCATATCTGCCAGTACAGCGTTCACATAATTCTTAATGGAAAGATTATTGGGAGCAAAGATGGTGTTGTTTCCGTTCACCAAATCGGCCATTCCCGCTTTTTCAATTAATAGGGCCAAAGTATCCAACTGACTATGGGCTTTAAAAAATTCCATGGTGGTAGTTCCCACCTCTGGACTACTAATACCTCCATCTACAAGGTAGTTTCCATCCTTATCACAGGAATAAAGGACTACAACGGCTGTTAGTATGATTATTATTTTTTTCATCGTGATTGTTTTCTTTAGTTCTAAAATTAGTCTACAATTTACCTCTCCAGTATTCTGTTTGTAGAATGGAAGGATTCCTCGATATCACTGAAGGAAGGACGGGCCAGAAATATCCTTTTTTGGCATTTCTTGCTTGGTTCACCCATGGCACTCCATCGTAATAATCCATACGTATTCTATCATAACCAGATTGGGCTTCACCAACAAATTCAATGGCGCGCTCATCAAATATGGCCTTCATTAGGGATTCGCGGTCTGTTCCTCCCGTATAATCCGGAACATTGGCTTTGCTTCTAATCTCATTTAAATCAGAAATAGCAGGACCCGATAGATCTTTTCTGGCATTGGCCTCTGCTCTTAATAAATACATATCTGCCAACCTGAATATTAAGATATTGGATTCAGAAAATTGGGCATAGGCATCTTCGGAAGCTTCATCCTGTGCAGAATGCGAGTATTTCTGTAGGTAGGAGTAGTCTGCATTGGTTCCATATTCATAAAAGAAAAGATCCTTACGCACGTCATTAGCTCTATCGGCATCTGTGGCCATCATCTCATTACCATAGAAATCTGGATCCATATAAGGACTTATACCGGTATTGACACTTTGCCAAACAGGGTAATTTAATGTAAGTCCAGTATGGTTATCATCATATTGAAGCAACCTAAAGGATTCGTTCATATCCGCGCTGATATTGATTTCGAACAAGCCGGTCTTGGATTGACCGATGCACATTTCATCAAACCCCTCTTTTCCTTCGTTTACATAATCGATTAAACTGGCACCACTATTATTGATAACTGATGTAGTTGCGTCAATGGCTTGCTGTAACATCTCGGGATTGTCATTGTCCCTTCCTGCATACCAAAGTGTAATGTGGGCCTTTAAGGCTTCTGCGCTTGCCTTGTTGGCAGTAATAGCCCAATTGGAGGCTCCTGGAGTGGAATACTGCAATAATCCAATAGATTTATTAGCGGCTTCCAGAGCATAATCCAACACTTGCAATTCATCAACCCTTGCATTTTCAACAATGTATCCGTCCTCAGAAATAAGCTGATCGGAGCTTTCTATGGATTGCTCTACAATAGGCACATCTCCCCAGATACGGGCCATATAAAAATAGGTCAGTGATCTAATAAAGGCAGCTTCTCCCAAAAGGCGATCTTTTTCAGACTGGGAATCGAACATATCTACGGGCATATCCGCTATATATTGTTCAATGGTATAGGCCCAGTTGGCGGCTCTATAGAAGTTTTTCCAGTTCATGGAAGCATCTCGGTAAGCCAATACGTAATTGCCACTACCTTCAATGTAGTTAACGATCCAGTTGCGACTGTTCATAAAGGTCATTCCGGTCCATTCACCCCAATATAGAAAATTGGATTGTGTCATAATAGCTTCCTTAAAAAGACCATAGGCACCAGCAACGGCCTGTTCGGCGTTTGCCTGACTATCCCAAAAGACATCGGGATGGGTAATGCTGATAGGCTCCTGGTCCAATAAATCGGAACAGCTGGCTGCACCTAGTAAGCCCAGGACCATGATATATATTTTAAAACTTTTTATCTGTTTCATCGTTTATAATTTAAAATTTTGTATCAATTCCAATGGTAATTGTCCTAGCTTGTGGATATCCGTTTCCATAAGTATGTCCTTTGGCATCCACCATGGAGGCATCTACTACCTTCTTGGATCTCTGCCATTGGTAAGGGTTCAACATTGCTCCGTAGATTCTTAAACGGGATAGGCCAATGTTCTTCATAAAGTTATCGTTCTGATCAAAAGTGTATCCAATGGAAGCATTGTTAACTTTCCAATAATCACCACTTTCTATCCAAAGGGTCTGATTGCCCCTAAAGCCGTAAAATGCTCCAAGTGTTGGACTCTGTGGGTACATGGCAGGAAAGTCAACACCGGCAGCACCATCACCAGGCTGTTGCCAAAATGTATATTCACTTAGGTCGGCAAGTCCTCTTCTGGCCCAATCGTCACCACCCCTATCGTAGCTATCCATATAACTGTTTAACACGGTATTCTTTATATCGGCACCAAAGGAGAATTGACTATAGGCTTGGAAGTACCATTTTTTGTACTGCAGGTTTATATTGAAGGAACCTGTAATATCGGGGATAGGAGAGTAGTCTGTAGTTAATTTTAGATCGTGCTCCTCATTAAGTAAGTAATCCCCGTTAAGATCTTGCCATATTGGAAAACCTGGGCGGATATTGGCCCAAGCGGATTTTCCTTGCAAAGGTTCTCCAGTAAATGGATTTACAGGCAATTGATCCAGATCATCAATGATATAATCATTAATGAACATCTTGTACAGGTTAAGCGGACGCCCAACAACATATCCATAATCACCTCCTATGTAATCCTGGTTGCCATTTGGCAATTTGGAAACGTAGTTTTTGTTTTGAGCAAAACCAACGGACAATTCCATTCGAAGGTCGTTCTCCCTAGGGAAAACGTGGTAACGTAGCATGGATTCCCAACCGTAGTTTAATACCCCGGCTACGTTTGTAGGAGCGGAGTTATAACCGGAATAGGCGGGGAAAGCAACATCAAAAAATAACTTGTCCGTACTCTTGTTATAGGCATCAAATGCCAAACTTACCCTTCTGTTGAACATATCCAGGTCAAACCCAACATTCCATTGTTCGGTTTCTTCCCATGAAAGGGATGCATTCCCAATTTGGTCGTAATTTGGAATAACCCCGGTAACACCACCGTAACTGGAAACATTCATTTGGTTGGCCCAATAAGGGTTTCCACCATAACCTAAATTGTATTTTCCGAAACGTAGGTAGTTTTCTGGGAATTGCTTCCCGTTGATACCCCAGCTACCCCTAATTTTTAAATAATCTATAAAACTGGAAATATGGGGCTTAAGGAAGGGCTCATCCGAAATAACCCAACCTGCATTTAGGGAAGGGAACTTGGCCCAGCGTACATCTTTACCAAATCTGGAGGAACCATCAATACTGAAGTTTCCACCCACCATATAACGATTTTTGTACTTATAGCTCACACGCCCAAAATAGGATACCAATGCATTGGCACTTATATCGGTATATCCACTTATTTGGTCTTGGGTGTACCTGTTGTTAATTGTTTGAATAGCATCACTACCAAAACCAAAGGCGGTCATGGCCATGTCTTCATATTTGTTATAATCTACCCTATTTCCCAATACTCCAGTAACTTCATGATCGTTATTGGCACCAATGTTTTTAAATAGGCTTAAATAGGTTTCAGCGGTCAAGTTTTTTCTGTTGTACAAAGCATAACTTGCAAAACCATCTCCTTCTGTCCTTATGGTAGACGGCTCATAAAAGTTCTTCTTATTGCTGTCATAAACAAAGCTTAGTTGGGAGTTTAGGCTAAGGCTTGGTAAAAGGTCAAAGGTGGCAAAGTTGGAAATGGTAAAGTTAACTGTCCTATCCTCATTTAATTTGCCTTCCAGCTCCCCACTTAAGGACTGTTTTCTTTCGTCAGTGATATAAAATAGGGAAGATTGTAGTCCGGCCGGATCTACAGGTAGGGAAGAGTTAAGGTTAAAACTTCCTTGGTAAGGGTTTCCTTGTCCAGTTTGTAGATCGGTATGGGTAAATCTTGTAATTAATTGGTTGCGAAACTTTTCCCCAGCAGTAAAATTAAGATTGGAGGAAAAAGTAACCCTATCAACACCAGTACCTTTTATAACACCTTCCTGGTTGTCATAACCTAGGGAAACCCTATAGTTGGTTTTCTCACTACCACCACGAACACTAAAATCGTACTGCTGATCAATCCCGGTTTTATAAAATAAACCTTGATAATCTACATTATTATTAAATGCAGGGTTTATACTGTCGGTCAAGACCATTGGTGTTTGTCCCGATTGTAATTCGTCCGTATGCCACCATCTTTGGATCATCCCCATTTTGGCTTGCCTTTCAGCGCTTCCTGCCAACATTGGTACCAAGTTGGGTTTGGGTTGCAACCCTAAACTGGTGGAAAACGAAAATTCCGGTTTGTCAAGGGCTACACCTTTTTTGGTTTCAATGATTATAACCCCATTGGCTCCCCTGGATCCGTAAATGGCCGCTGCTGAAGCATCTTTAAGTACATCTATACTCGCTATGTCGTTAGGGTTCAGTGAGGCCAAAAAGTCAACGTTGGAGACACCATAACCGGCTAAATCCTCTAAACTGGTCTGTACCCCATCAATTACGTATAACGGACTACTGTAGGCCAAATCGGCATCGATATCCCCGCCTATACTGGTGTTACCACGAATAATTAGTGCACCCCTACCTGCAGGTGCCCCTGTCATATTCACACTCTGGATACCAGTGGCTTGGGTAGCGATCAATCCTGATACGTCCAATACCGGAATTCCTTCAATATCGTCGCTCTTAATACTGGAGACAGCACTGGTAACATCCCTTTTAAATACCTTTTGGTAACCAATTAAGACTACATCGTCCAATTGGGTAGCATCCGGAGCCAAGGTGATGTTTATCTGTGTTTGGTTTCCCACAAGGATTTCCTGTGGTTTAAAACCAAGATAGGAAACTGTTAAAATGGATTGTGGACCTTGTACGTCAATATAAAAATTACCATCAAAGTCGGATTGTGTTCCGGTAGAGGTTCCTTTAACTACGACAGAAGCTCCTGGTAATGGAACTCCATTGTCATCGAAAACGGTTCCTTGGACCGTTTTATTTTGAGCGTGGGCTAAATGGCCTACACTCAAAATTAGAATTAGTAAATAAAAAAATGGTTTTTTCATTGATCTAGTTTAAATTAATAATCGGTTGATGTTAAAATTTGAAAAATTCTTGTCGAGCTAATTTTTTTAAATGTTTCTGTTCATATTCTATTTGGGTTTTACTTTTGTGTAGTGTCTGTTACTTTTTAAACCCATTCCATTTTCATGAAATGGGTTTTGAAAAACAACTAACTCAAACAACTCAATAAGCAATTCTATATTTACAACTAGTATGTGTCCTTAATCCAGTTATAAGGTTTTCTTTTGATCCAAGTACCTCTGGTGAAATCAGGGAAATCCTGTGGTTCCCCATTATTTTCTATAGATAGTTCGGAAAGTGGTGTTACGGCACTCCATGCGGCAGCATCATAGGCATCCATAGGAGGTGCAATATTTTCTTTGGCCGACTCTATAAAGGCATTTATCACATAAAAATCTATACCGCCATGACCAGCTTCCGTAGCACTGCTTCCGAATTTTTTCCAAAGCGGATGATCATATTTTTCGAACCAGGAATCCATATTCTCCCATCCATGTCCTTCTGTAGTTCCCTCAATATGGATTCGTTGGGTGTGGTAATCGAAGTCCGTAAGTCCCTGTGCCCCCTGAACTTTAAAACCTAAGGAGTAGGGGTGGGGGTTGTTTACATTATGGGTAACTATGATAGTTTCCCCGTTGGAAGTTTCTATGGTAGAGGTAATGATATCACCTTGTTTAAACTTTAATTTGGCATTGGGATGATCTTCACCAGCGGTATCCACAATATATTTATGTAGACCAACACCTTTGGTAGCATGTGAAGTAAGTGATAAAAATCTATTTCCCCTGTTTATATCTGCCATAACCGCTATAGGTCCAAGACCATGGGTAGGGTAGACATCTGCATTTCTCAACAGGGAATGCTGTGTTCTCCAAGCCGATTCGGAGATACCTTTGGCGCCGAATTCGGCACCCTTTCCGTAGGCAGTTTTTCCGTCATTGAATTTTACCCCGCGCAGATCGTGCTGATATCCACATCTAAAATGTAATAATTCCCCAAAAACATTCTGTTTAACCATATTTAATACGGCAAGCACATCACGTCTATAGTTTACGTTTTCCAAAATCATGAGGTGGGAACCGGTTTCCTCATGGGTGTTGACCAAATCCCAACATTCCTCAAGGGTATTGGCTGCGGATACTTCAAGGCCGGTATATTTACCAGCTTTCATGGAGTCTACCGCCATCTTTGTATGCCATAACCAAGGAGTGGCAATGACCACTGCATCTATGTCTGCCAGTGCCAATAGGTTTTTATAATCGTGCTCATTTTTTCCAAAGGCTTTGGCCTTCTTTTGGCCAGCTTTTATTATATGATCCTGTGCAATATCAATACGGTTTTGGTCTATGTCACATATGGCCGTAACCAAAACATCCGTTCTTTTTAAAAGGTTATCCAAATGATTGGTTCCCCTTAATCCAACACCAATTACACCTACTCTTATTTTTTGGGCGTCTTTTGCAAAACCATTTCCTAAACTTAGATTAGGCAATAGGGCTATACCAGCTCCAGTAATGGCGGTCTTCTTAATAAAATTTCTTCTTTGGTTCATATTTTCCTTAATACAGATACTTGTTGTTAATGTTCCACAAATATTAATATTGTGTTAATTATTTAGGTGTTCTTTTTTTGCGTTCTAGGGGTAAATTTTCGGATTATTTCGATATTTGAAGTTTTTTTCCACCTTTTTGCAAAAAATACCTCCTTTAGGTTGACACCAATTATAGGTACATTTGTTTCGGACAGAATTAGGAAGGATTAATTGTAATTGTTGCAGTTTGAACAAGAAAATAAATAGGAATAAAATTTACGCTCTATATGTACTGGGGCTGTTTTGTTGGTCCTATTTGTCAGGACAGCATTCTTCTAATTTTATCCACCTTCCCAGTAAACTGGATAACCGTAATGTAAAGGTTACCCATACCGTACAGGATAGCCTGGGTTTTGTTTGGTTGGCCCATGCAGAAGGTATATCCAAATACGATGGTTATAATTTTGAATTTACTCCCAAAGAGTCAATTTTTAAGGAGGATACTGCTTCAGATGAATTAAAAAAAATATTTAGGGATGCCAAGGGGGTAATTTGGGCTTTATCCATGAATGGGCAAATATCCTATTTGGAGAAAAATGGAAGGTTTTTGTCCATAGACAATTCCATAGAGGGGTTTCAGAAGAAGCACAAGGTTAATATTGTCAACGAGGATAATGGTATTATTTGGTTGGCCACGGACAAGGGAGTTATATATTCCTATGACCACGGCAAGGGAATTGTGGATAGTATTACCACCATTCCCGGTAATTCTTCAGGTCTAAATGAAGTGAATTCCTTGGTGGTTAGGAAATCCGATCAACTTATTGTAAGCACCTATAAGGGACCTATGTATATTTATTATTTGGGAACCAAACGTCTAGAGACATTGGAGGTGCCCTATGACTATACCCTGGCAGACAACAGCCTACTGCTGCTGGATAAAAAAAATAGATTATGGATCGGTTCGTCCTATGTGGGGCATGGGATAATGGTTTATGATTTTGACAAAGAATCCTTTGTTCAGGATGAGATTATAAATGAGCAATGGCGTAGTCAGTTAAATGAATTGTTTATATCAATGTATTGCGATGTAAATGGTTTTATTTGGTTGGGAACCGATGGGGATGGTCTGTACAGGTTGGATACTGAGTCTGGCGAATTGACAATTTATAAGCACAATTATCTTAATGGGTTTTCCTTGAGTACCAATACAGTAATCGGTATAAACGAAGATTTAAAGGGCAACTTGTGGGTACTTACCAATTATGGGGATATAAACATACTGCGCAATAAGAATAATCAGATAAATTTTCATTCTGGAGCGGTGCAGGGAAGCCCTGCACGGGTGTTGTCTTCCTACAGGGCAAAGGATGGAACACTTTGGATAGGGACGGACGGGGACGGAATTACCAAGGTTGACGAAAATGGAGGTGAAAAGCAATTTTTTAACAACTCGGCCCAAAGTAAAGGGTTTTATATTCACTCTATCAATGAGGACAATAGTGGCAATATTTGGATAGGGACCTATAAAAATGGATTGTGGGTTTATAATACGAATAAAGGCCGGTTCTCTAAGGTGCCTTTGAACAATTCCAAGAATAATATGGTTTTGGACGTTCGATTTATTTTTAAGGACTCCAAAAGTAGATTATGGGTGACGACCGACATGGGAATTTATTTGTTTTCGGAAAGAAACAAATTGTTGGCGCGTTTTGAAAATGGCACAGCCGGATTGGTGGGATCCATTTCCCAATCTGTTGTTGAAGATTCTTCAGGGACCGTTTGGCTTGCGTGTAATGGAGGTGGGGTATTTAGGTTCAACGAAGATGGTAGCGATATTGCTAAATCCAATTTTACCCGGTTCCAACATGTCAACGATACTCTCATTTCCAATAAGAATTATGATATCTGGTCCATGGCCGCCAGTAATGCAGATGCCATATGGTTGGTTATGGTAAGTGGGGAATTGATTAAATTTAATATTGCTGACCAACAAGTTGAAAAAATAAAGATAAACGGGACTTATGACAATACCATCTTTAGATCCGTAATATTGGAGAACAACGATAATTTATGGTTGGGTTCAACCAAGGGCATCTGGCATATAAATGTAAAGGATTCCATATCTAGGGTGTTTCAAAAAATAGATGGACTGCAGGATGATTCCTTTATGCAGCGCAGTGCGCATGTGGGATGGGATGGGAATATTTATTTTGGGGGGTTAAATGGAGTAAGCTACTTTAAGCCCAATCAACTTAAAAAAGAAGAAACAGTAGCCAAGTTATTTATTGAAGATATTGCTATCCTAAACCAGCCCGCCATAAACGTCATTCCGGAACAAATTACGGAGGGGGTTGAAAAATTGGAGGCACTGGAACTGGACCATGACCAATCATCATTTGCCTTTCGATTTTTGGCAATAGACAATGTGCTGTTTTCCAATTATAATTATGCCTATAGACTTAAAGGGTTTAATGACAATTGGATAAATTCCGAAAAGGAACGTTTGGCAACTTATACCAACATACCTCCCGGGAATTACCTTTTTGAAGTCAAGGCCAGTACCGGGAACGGGGAATGGGACATAAAAGAAACATCTGTTGCTATAACCATTTTACGGCCGTTTTGGCGATCAAATCTGGCCCAGTTGATTTATTTGTTTTTAATTATTGGCCTACTTTATGGAACGGTCATCTGGATCAGACTTAGGAACAGGGTAATTGCAGATGAACTGGAACATAAACATGAAAGGGAACTTTACGCCCTAAAAATGGATTTCTTTGCCAAGATGTCCCACGAAATTCAAACCCCTTTGACCTTGATTTTGATTCCTTTGGAAAACATGTTGCAACGTGCTATGAAAAGTGGTAATGTGCTGTTGCAACAGCGCCTCAAGCTAATTTCCAACAATGCTAATCGATTATCCCGAATTGTATTTGAATTAACTTCTTTAAGGGACAAGGAATTGGAGAAACTGGTATTAAGGGCGGCAGAACACAATATTGTTGCCGATCTAAAGGAAATAACCAGCTCCTTTGAGGAGCAAGCCATGTTCAAGGGAATCCATTTTAAATGTAGCTACCCCAGTGATGAGTTGAAAATGTGGTACGATAAAGATAAAATGGAACATATTTTCTTTAACCTTCTATCCAATGCCTTCAAATTTACACCTAAAGGAGGGGCTATTTCATTAGATGTAATTGTGGAGGACTGGGAAAGAAATGTTAAAATATCCGTTACCGATTCCGGACCGGGTATTCCAAATGAGGAGTTGGAAAATATTTTCCAATTGTTCTATCAGGCAGATACAGGGAAACAAAAAATAGGGACGGGCATAGGGCTGGCCCTAACCAAGGAATTGGTGGATCTGCACCATGGGAAGATCGATGTAAAGTCGGACCCGGTCAAGGGAACCTGTTTTAGTGTAAGTTTTCCTATGGATAAAAATAGGAATGAGAGTGTACAAAATGAGGTAACCTTGGAAGAGGCTATTATGGAAGTTGAGGAGGTTGAATATGAAATGAAGGAGGAAAATATAGTCACAGCTTCAGCTAAATTGGCGAAGACCATTTTAGTGGTAGAGGATAATTATGAACTACAAATATCATTAAAAGATATCTTTTCCGATTACTACAATGTTCTGCTGGCGGAAAATGGGGAAGAAGGCTATGCCTTGGCCTTGGAGCACAATCCGGACCTGATAATAAGTGATATTATGATGCCGAAATTGGATGGTATTGAAATGAGCAAAATGCTTCAAAGAAATGAGCTCACTACTCATATCCCAATTATACTTCTCACCGCCAAAAAAGCAGCAAAAAACAAAATTTTGGGGTTGCGGACAGGGGCGGTCGAATACATAAACAAACCCTTTAATATTAATGAACTGGTTCTAAAGGTGAATAATATTATTACCCGTAGTGACCGGTTAATTATGAAATATAAGAACGACCTAATTACGACTCCTAAAAATGGAGGAAGTAGGTCCCAAGATGAAGTTTTTCTTGAAAATCTGGTAAATCTTGTGGAAAATCAGATTAGTAATCCAGATTTTAAAACCGAGGATCTGTCACAGGATCTAAATATGAGCTATTCTGCTATTTATAGAAAATTTCAGGGGCTAACGGGGAAGAAAATAGTAGATTTTGTTAGGACCATGCGTCTTAAAAAGGCAGCGGTTTTAATTGGCGATTGCAATTACTCGGTATCCGAGGCAGCGTTCCTGGTGGGCTTTAATGATCCCAAATATTTTTCGAAATGCTTTAAAAAAGAGTTTGGTAAGAGTCCTCGAAAGTTAAAGGGAAAAGTAGATCATCTAGAGGGTTTTAAATTAAAGTGAACAGGACAAAATATTCAAAAAAAACGATAATAATACAATGATTAAAATGATAGCAATAACGAATGTTGGCCCCAGATTTTTTAAAGTGGCTACTAAAAGCATTAAAGCAAGTACTAAAGGATACAAAAATGTAATTGGACTAGGTTTACTATTAGTAGTGGGCTCTTGTACAACTTTGGCCAAGCAGGATAATCCTGAAGAAATATCCTTGGAAAAATTAAGCTTAACCGATAGCATAAAACCGGGAGGCAATAGCTGGGTGGTAAATGAGGTAAGGGATAATCGACATCTTATTTCTGATGAGGGGATAAGGAATTGGAATGATGCGAATACGGTTATAAGAACCTATTTTAAAACCGATCAAGTAGGACAATTAAATGTGGGACTAAATCTTAAAGTGAGCGAAGGTTTTTCCAAAATCAGAGTTACCTTGGACGGAACCACAAAGGAGATCGAAGTCTCCAATCAAGATTTTGAAACAGTGGATGTAGGCGTTTTCAAAATTGCCACACCTGGTTATCACTTTGTGGAACTTCAAGGATTGGAAAAAACAGCAAGCAATTTTGTGGAGGTCAATGAGGTACTTATAGGTGGACAGGCAGCCAATGGTAAGCTTACTTACGTAAAGGAAGACTTTTATTGGGGTAGAAGGGGGCCATCTGTCCATTTAAGCTATACCACTCCCGAAAACACCGACATACTTTGGTTTTATAATGAAATTACGGTTCCTGAAAACGAGGATGTTATTGGATCCTATTATATGGCCAATGGCTTCGGCGAGGGCTATTTTGGAATGCAGGTGAATTCTGAGACTGAAAGGAGAATCCTGTTTTCTGTCTGGAGTCCGTTTGAAACCCAGGACCCAAAAAGTATTCCGGAGGAATATAGAATAATTTTGCTAGGTAAAGGGGAAGGAGTAACCACAGGCGAATTTGGTAACGAAGGCTCAGGTGGACAAAGTTATAAAGTGTTCAATTGGAAAGCTGGCAATACCTATAAATTTTTACTAAAAGGTGAACCTTCTGTAAATAATTCTACTGATTATACCGCCTATTTCTATGATTCGGAATCTGAAGAATGGAATTTAATAGCCAGTTTTAGAAGACCACATACCTCGACCTATTTAAAAAGACCACATTCCTTTCTAGAAAACTTTAGGACAGAAGTAGGCCATATTTCCAGAATGGGAGAATATACCAACCAATGGATTTACGATACCAACGGGCAGTGGCATGAACTTACCAAAGCCAAATTTACGGCAGATGCTACCGCCAGGAAGGGATCTAGGGAAGATTATGCCGGAGGGGCCGTTGGCAACAAATTTTTTATGAAGAATTGTGGATTTTTTAATGAAAAGACCTCTATAGATACCTTTCATGAAAGGACTGCTAACGGAGTAGCTCCAGTGATAGATTTTTCACTACTTCAGAAACCAATACAATAGCAATTTATTAATTTGGAAATGCGTTAGTTTGAGAATTAGTAAATGAGCAAAAGGAATGGAAGCGTGCAATTGATGTTAAAAAAAATATTGATTGCTTAGTGGCCATAAAAAAGAGAAAAGAAAATAGAATTAAGACTTTAGTTATTAGATAAAACAGGCGCCAAGCTAGAAACAAGAAAAAAACTTATGAATAAATTAATTGCTCTAATTTTAATTCCATTCATCTTATTAAGCTGTAAGGATGAAGGTAAAAAAGAAGATAGTGTAATTCCAGCATCAAGACCAAATATAATCTACATTTTGGCCGATGATCTTGGATATGCCGAACTGGGTGCCTATGGTCAGGAGAAAATTGAGACCCCCAATATTGATGCCCTGGCAAAGGAAGGGATGTTGTTTACACAACACTATACAAGTGCTCCAGTCTGTGCCCCTGCACGTTATATGTTGTTAACGGGTACTCATTCCGGGCATGCCCATATTCGTGGTAATGAGGAATGGGGAGAACGCGGGGAGGTATGGAATTACAAAGCAATGGCCAAAGACTCCGTATTGGAAGGGCAGCGCCCCATGCCGGACAGCACCATTACAATTGCCAAAAAATTAAAGGAGGTAGGGTATAGCACCGCTATGTTCGGTAAATGGGGATTGGGTGCGCCCCATACCAATTCTATTCCCACAACAATGGGATTCGATTTCTTTTTCGGATATAACTGTCAGCGACAAGCCCACACCTACTATCCGTTGCACCTTTACAAAAACGAAAAAAGGGTACATTTAAATAACGATACTATAGCGCCAAGTACTAAGTTGGCCAAAGGGGCAGATATTAATGAACCAGCAAGTTATGCGCCTTATACATTAAACGATTATGCTCCCGATCTTATGTTTAAGGAGTTACAAGGTTTTGTAGATAGGAACAAGGAAAATCCATTTTTTATTTATTGGGCCACGCCCATTCCCCATGCGGCTATCCAAGCTCCCCAAAAATGGGTGGATTATTATAAAAATAAGTTTGGGAAAGAGGAACCCTATTTGGGTGAAAGAGGATATTTTCCACATCAAAACCCCCATGCCGGTTACGCTGCAATGGTTTCTTATTTGGATGAAAATGTTGGGAAACTAGTAGCGAAGTTAAAAGCAGACGGGTTGTACGAGAATACTTTGATCATTTTTACCTCGGACAATGGCCCCACTTTTAATGGAGGTACGGACTCACCATGGTTTGATAGTGCCAAACCATTTAGGAGTGAGCTTGGTCGTGGAAAAGGCTTCGTTTATGAAGGGGGGATTAGGGTACCAATGATTGCCACATGGCCCGGCAGTATAAAACCTGGTACCACAACCGATCATATTTCCGTACACTATGATGTTATGGCAACGCTGGCAGATGTTGCAGGTTATGAGGCGCCAAAGTATACCGACGGAATCAGCTTTTTGCCCACTCTAATTGCTGGGGATCAAGAGAAGAAACACGACTTCCTGTACTGGGAGTTTCCGGAATATGGTGGGCAATTGGCGATCAGAATGGGCGATTGGAAAGTGGTAAAAACTCACCTGAAGGATAAAAAAAATGAGCCTACATTAGAATTGTACAACCTTAAGACAGATTTAAAAGAAACCACAAACGTAGCAGATCAACACCCCGAGATACTGGAAAAAGCGGCCAAGATTTTGGAAAGTCAGCATACGGAACCCACTATTGAAAAATTTAGGATTCCGGCCCTTAGTGACGGTCTGTGAAGAAATGGAATTATATTATCTGCAAAGAACTTCCTGTTAAATGATTTTAATTAGCAATTATTGAAAAAAATGAAGAACATTAGAATTGTTTTGCCTTTGGTTTTATTTTGGGCTTTATCTAGTATTGGACAAAACACTGGAATAATTCCACAACCTTTGAGTGCGGATTTGAAAGAAGGGAAGTATATTATTACTTCCAATACGCCTATAATAGCTGACAGCCCCAACCAACAAAATGCAAGCTATCTCCAAGAATTATTGAAAGTTGAATATCAGAAAGAACTGAAAATCAAAAGAAAAGGGGGAAAAGGAATCATCCTTACCCTCGACCCTGGATTAGCCCAGAAATTAGGGGAAGAGGGATATGTCTTAAAGGTTGCTAATAGTGCCATATCAATTTCAGCTGGAACATCTGCTGGTGTTTTTTATGGTATAATGTCCCTTAGGCAGTTAATTGGGGAGGATAGTGATAATGGGAACCTTTCAATTTCCGGGATCAGCATCGAAGATGGTCCAAGATTTAGCTGGCGTGCATTTATGTTGGATGAAGGCCGATATTTTAAAGGAACTGAACAGGTGAAAAAACTATTAGATCAGATGGCACTTCTAAAGATGAATGTGTTCCACTGGCATTTGACGGATGATCAAGGATGGCGATTGGAAATAAAAAAGTATCCCAAATTGACGGAAGTTGGATCTACTAGGAACAATTCCCAAATAGGGGGTTGGGATAGTGCAGAAAGGTCTAACACCCCTCACTCCGGATATTATACCCAGGAAGAGATTAAGGATATTATTGGATACGCCAACGAAAGACAAATTACTATTATTCCTGAAATCGAAATGCCCGGTCATGCATCTGCAGCTATTGCCGCATATCCTTGGTTGGGAACTATTGGGGAACTCAAGGAGGTACCTACCGTTTTTGGGAAGCTCCCAGATTCCTTTAATGTGTCCGATCCACGGGTGTACGAGTTTCTTGAAAATGTACTTTCAGAGGTTATGGCATTATTTCCAAGTAATATAGTCCATATTGGTGGTGATGAAGTAAAATTTGATGCATGGAAATCTTCAGTGGAAATTCAAAATTTCATTAAAGAAAACGGATTGACATCTCCAGCAGACTTGCATATTTTTTTTACAAACAAAATATCGAATTATTTAAATCAGAAAGGGCACCGAATGATGGGCTGGAATGAAATTCTTGGAGAAAATGTACATGAATGGCAGGAAGCTACGGACATGGAGGTCAAAAAAAGCTTAGCCAAAAATACCTTGGTCCATTTTTGGAAAGGGAATTTGGATTTGGTATCGAAAGCGGTTCACGACGGATATGATATAGTAAATTCATATCATGAATATACCTATTTGGACTATTCCTATAAATTTATCCCACTGGAAAAGTCCTATAGTTTTGACCCCATTCCTGAAGGATTGGAAGAAAGATTTCACGACAAAGTTATTGGGAGCGGTTGCCAAATGTGGGGAGAATGGATTCCTGAAGCCATTGACATGGACAAAATGATTTTCCCTAGAATAGCTGCTTATGCAGAGGTAGGTTGGACATCCAAAACTAGAAAAGATTATAGTGTTTTCCGTTCCAATTTAGACCGATTGTTGATTAGATGGAGAGGTCAAGGCATAAGTTTGCCGATGAATTTTGAAAAGGCAAAATTTGAAGAAAAGAAGTAAAGAACATCGATATATGAAATTAATTATTGCAATTTTCTTGTTGGGCAGTTGGTTCAATATTTGCATCGCACAGGAAGATATTACTACCGTTGAACTTAAGGGACATATTTCTTATTTAACGGCCGACAAAAATTCTGGAAGATATCCCGGAGGAAAAATCAATAAAAGGATTGTCAGATATATAACCAAGGATTTTAAAAAGTCGGGAATACCTCCCTTTGAGACATCCTATAAGCAGTCTTTCGTGGCCCAATTAAGGGTAAAGAAAGGGGAGGTTCCTAAAAATACCGTTGAGACATGGAACGTAATAGGCTTTATAGAGGGTAATGATCCATTATTAAAGAATGAATACATTGTTTTGGGCGCCCATTACGATCATTTGGGAATGGGGGGCGGACCATCATCAAAGTCCGATAAAATTGGAATACACCATGGCGCGGATGATAATGCAAGTGGTACTTCGGCATTATTGGAAATAGGGGAGAAGCTAATGGCACACAGGTCAGAATTAAAAAGAAGTATTTTGTTGATCGCTTTTGGGGCAGAGGAACAAGGGCTGTTGGGCAGTAAATATTTTGCGAACAATCCTGTTGTTCCGTTGTCACAGATTAAATTAATGATCAACATGGATATGGTAGGCAGGTTAAACGATGCCAAGCAGGTCTATATGGGTGGAGCCGGAACCTTTCCGGGTGGTGTGGAGCTGATGCAGGAATTAGGCCCGCCCTTGGGCTTGTCTCCGGTAGTTCATGCAGGCTCCGTAGGAGGTTCGGATCATGTTTCCTTTTATAAAAAAAACATTTCCGTACTGGGGATCCATACTGGGGGTCATCCACAGTATCACACCCCAGAAGATACGGTAGAGCTGATTAACTTTGAGGGACAAAAACAGGTTTGCCATTATATATTCAATGCTATTATGAAAGTGGCTTCAACATCTTATGACATGAAATTTATTCCGCAAGGGGAATAGAATCATTTTCGTTCTTTACATTTGTAAGGATTAAAAACTATAGAATGCAAAAAATTAATTTTATAAGTGCCCTTTTTGTTATGGCTTTGATGGTTCAATGCAAGGAGGAAAAGAAGTCGACCAATAATGTTGAAACTAGTGACGCAATATCGGAGGTTGCGGAATCAGTGGTCGACACAACTCCTATCTTGGTAGAAAAACCAGAAAATATTAATGCACCGGATGGTATGGTGTGGATTCCAGGTGGTGAATTCATCCAAGGTGCCGTACCCCAGGACAAAATGGCAATGGACCATGAGAAACCTGCGCATAAGGTAAAGGTAAATGGTTTTTTTATGGATGTAACAGAGGTGACCAATGCCCAATTCGCAAAGTTTGTTAAGGAAACAGGTTACATTACTGTGGCCGAACGGGCAATAGATTGGGAGGAGATGAAAACTCAAGTTCCAGAAGGAACTCCAAAACCCCATGATTCCATTTTGCAACCAGGCTCTTTGACCTTTAAGAAAACCAAAACTTCCGTGCCCAACCTTTACGATTTTTCACAATGGTGGAACTGGACCATTGGGGCCAATTGGAAACAACCCAACGGGCCAGGAAGCACCATTAAGGGAAAAGATAACGAACCTGTTGTACAAGTGGCCTATGAGGATGCACTGGCCTATTGCCAATGGGCCGGTAGAAGATTGCCTACCGAAGCTGAGTGGGAAAGAGCTGCCAGAGGCAATAAAACTGAAAGTATTTATTTCTGGGGTGATGACGATTCTGTTTTGTCCCAAATGGCAAATACCTGGGAAGGAGAATTTCCGGTAACCAATAGCAAAGCGGATGGTTTTGAACAGCGCGCAAAAGTTAAATCCTATCCTCCCAATGATTTTGGCCTGTACGATATGGCCGGTAATGTATGGGAATGGACCAGTGATTGGTACAATACCAATTATTATAACGAATTGGGTGCCCTGAATGCTCCAGTGGTAAATCCCCAAGGAGCAGCCACTGCATATAATCCCAATATGCCCTATGCAAAAGAGAAGGTAATGAGAGGAGGGTCTTTTTTATGTAATGCTTCCTATTGTGCCAGTTACAGGATATCTTCCAGGATGGCTTCCAGTTTGGATTCTTCCTTGGAGCACCTGGGATTTAGGACCGTGGCTACTGTGGATATGCTTACAGAGGAAAAGTAGTATTTTCTAAATATTTTAAATTTTAAATCCCCTTTGGCTTGCCAAGGGGATTTTTTTTGCCAAGATGTTTTAAGTGTAAGTTTTGACGGAATAAGCAGCTACTATAAACGTAAATTATACATTTATAAAAGATATTTTTTTATATTTGTGCTCTAACACACTTTAAAGTATATGTCGTTTCCGGAAAATTTCACCCCTGAACTAGTTGTTGAATCCCCAGGAAGGATCAATTTGATCGGGGAACACACAGATTATAATCTTGGTTATGTATTGCCTACGGCCATAGAGAAGAAAATTACTTTTAAATTCAAAAGGAACCATACGGATAAGGAGTGTAACTTGTATAGTTTGGGTTACAATACCGGGTTCACCCTTCAATTGGATAAAATTGCCAAGAGCAATGTGGAATGGGAAAACTATATTCTGGGCGTTTTAAATGAGATATTATTAAGGACCGATAAATTAAGGGGTTTTGACTGTACCATTGAAAGTAAATTACCAATGGGTTCTGGTCTAAGTTCTTCTGCAGCCTTGGAATGTGGACTGGCTTTTGGGCTCAATGAACTGTTTGATCTTGGGCTTTCCAAAATGGATATTGTGCTGCTTTCGCAAAAGGCGGAACATACCTTTGTAGGAACTCAATGTGGAATCATGGACCAATTTGCTTCCGTAATGAGCGAAAAAGGGCACGTAATCTTGTTGGATTGCCAGTCTTTGGAACATCAACAAATACCTATCCAAATAGATCCATATAAGATGATAATGCTGAATACAAAAGTGTCGCACAACTTGGCCTCCAGTGAGTACAACACTAGGAAAAGGGAATGCGAGGAGGGTGTTGCAATTCTACAAGGACACTATCCAGAAGTAACTTCCTTAAGAAATGCCAATAACGAAATGCTGGAAGTTTGTAAAAGTGAAATGAGTGCCACTATTTTTAAAAGATGTTCTTTTATCATCAATGAAAATGATAGGGTGTTGAAAACGGCAAATGCTCTAAAGTCTAATGATTTAAACCTCTTTGGAGCCTTATTATACGAGGCACACGAAGGAATAAGCAAATTATATGAAGTGAGCTGTCCGGAATCTGATTTTTTGGTCGATTTTTCCAAACAGTATGATACCGTGTTGGGGGCTAGACAAACCGGTGGTGGATTTGGAGGTTGTACCTTAAATATTGTACATAAGGACAAGGTAGATGATTTTGTGGAAGCAGCTACCAAGGCATACAAGGCAGCTTTTAATATTGAATTGGATGCATTTGAGGTAAAACCCAGTGCAGGAACCTACATAAAAATTTGAGCGCAATGACAAATAGTTTCAATGATAATCCGCATAGAAGGTTAAATATTCTAACGGGAGAATGGATTTTAGTTTCTCCCCATAGGACCAAAAGGCCATGGCAGGGAAAGACCGAAAAAAGTGCTACTACGGACTTACCAGTGTATGACCCTTCATGCTACCTTTGCCCTACGAACGAAAGAATGGGAGGGGAGTTCAATCCCAGTTACGAAAAGCCATATTCCTTTGTCAACGATTTTTCTGCCCTACTACCGGATGTTAAAGAAGAGACATACGAAAATGGTCTTTTATATGCGGAAGCCGAATCCGGTATTTGCAAGGTGGTTTGTTTTTCGCCTAACCATGCCCTTACATTACCATTAATGTCTGTATCCGATATCACAAAGGTTATTTCACTTTGGCAGAAAGAATATATGGAATTGGGTGCCAAGGAAGGCATTAATCATGTTCAGATTTTTGAGAATAAAGGGGGGATAATGGGGTGTAGCAACCCACACCCACATGGACAAATTTGGGCACAGAATAAAATCCCACAGGAAGTCCATAAGAAAATAGGAAATCTACAAGCTTATTGGGAAAAGCATGGCAGAAGTATTTTGGAGGATTATATAGAACAGGAATTAAAGTTGGACGAGCGTATTATTGTAGAAAACGAGCATTTTGTAGCACTTATACCCTATTGGGCAGTATGGCCTTATGAAACTATGATCCTTCCTAAAAGAAAATTGGCACATATTGGTTTACTTTCGGAGTCCGAAAAGATATCCTACGCTGATATCCTGAAACAACTTACCATAAAGTACGATAATATATTCAACACGTCCTTTCCATATTCTGCAGGAATACATCAGGCACCTACAGATGGGAAGGAGCATCCCGAATGGCATTTTCATATGTCTTTTTACCCACCCTTGTTGCGGTCGGCTACAGTAAAAAAGTTTATGGTAGGTTATGAAATGTTTGCCAATCCACAGCGCGATATCACGGCCGAACAGGCAGCAGAAACCATGAAGTCACTATCCGATGTTCACTATAGTCACTTGGGCTAAAGGAAGTAAATTATAATATTTGGAAATTGTGATAATCCCCAAAGGGAACAGTTACAATGGAGAGTAAACAGGGTATTGGGTCTGTAGGGAATAACCTACTCGGCCCAATTCCTTTTTTGCCTTGTCCAATACAAATGGGTTATTGTAGACCAACGATATTGTCTTATTGATAACATCAATATCCAATATTCTCAAATCCAAAATCCGACTTAGGTTTCTGGAAATAATGTTTTTACTTTCTTCGGAAATAAGCTGTTCAACTTTAAGCAATGTCGTCATGGAATCAAGGTTTTTATTAATCAAGACGAAATTAGGTATTTAGGACCTCGTCCAAAATGACATAAATCAGTTTTGGTAATTATATTCTAATTCAATTCTTAAAAGTCCTAAGAATATGTATTTAATCCTAATAGGTGATATCCAAATATTTGGAAAATCCCTTGATCTTTGTTAGTGGAATGGGGAAATACAAATCCTATGGAAATGTGCCCCTATTTGTATAGATCCAATTTATTTTTTAACTGGGTAATTTCATTTTGCATTTTTCCCATCCTATTTAGAAGTCGTGTTATGACCGCTATACCTTCCAAATTGATGTCGAGATCGGAATGAAGTCTCAGTATTTTTTCCGCTTTTGGCAATTGCTGAATAGGGAGATAATGTATATTTTCTTTAACCACAACATCTACCAGTCCATACTCGTAAAGCTCCATTACAAAATGGGTTTCTATATTGTGACTCGTACAAAAGTCGGTAATCAGTATATATTCCTGTTCCATAAGGATTAAATTAGTTGAAGGTGATTGTTTGATGCCCTAGTGCAGGTTCCTCTTTTCATAGATAAAATTATTTTCGCAGGTTAGCCAATTCCTTAAGAAGTTCTTTCTCTTTGGCGGTTAAATTGGTAGGGGTAACAATATTGTAGGTAATATACAAATCCCCGTAAGCGTCTGTTTTTTTATAAACAGGGAAGCCCTTGCCTTTTAATTTAATTTTGGTACCGTTCTGCGTTTCTGGTTTAACTTTCAATTTTACCTGTCCATCAAAAGTATTCACCATTATTTCTCCGCCCAAGAGGGCAGTATACAAGTCCAGGTCTACAGAGGTATAAAGGTTGTTGCCATCCCTTTTAAAATCTGTATCATTTATGATACCAAAGGTAATATAAAGGTCGCCCTTCGGCCCACCTTGATGTCCTGGGCCGCCATGACCGCTAATTTTAATGGTTTGCCCATTTTCAATTCCGGCAGGAACGGTAATTCTGATATTTTTACCGTTTACATTAAGTGTTTGCTTATGTGCCGTATATACATCCCTAAGGTGCAATTTTAACTCGGCGTTTAGATCCTGGCCTCGAAAACGAGCCTTGCCTCTTTGTGAAAAGCCACCGGAACCTCCAAACATGGATTCGAAAAAATCCGAGAAATCATGTTCCCCATAATTTTGGGAATAACTTTGCCCGCCACCTCCGTAGGCCGATTGTTGGGACGCCCTGGCTTTTTCAAACTCCTCGGCATGCTCCCAATCCTTTCCGTATTTGTCGTATTTTTTACGTTTTTGCGGATCGCTAAGTACCTCATTGGCTTCATTGATTTCCTTAAACTTTTTTTCGGCCTCCTTATCATTGGGGTTAACATCTGGATGATGTTTTCTGGCCAATTTCCGATAGGCCTTTTTAATTTCGCTTTGACTGGCGCTTTTGTCCAATCCCAAGATTTTGTAGTAGTCTATAAATTTCACTTAGCAGTTATTTATTTTCTTTATTCTTATCGATTGTCGAACCAAATGTAATTGATACTGGTAATGGGTATTTGAGCAATACAAATTGCAAAAATATTGGCAACCCTAATAAATACCATTGTAAAATTATAAAAAACCATAGTGTGTGAAACTGATTAAAATCATGAATTAATCGTTTTGTTCTTATTAAATTTAATGGAAAATAGTTAAGAATGGGACTTGAAACCTATTTTGTTATGCATAGTCCCTTCAAGGTAAATATTATAAGTACTGTTTGTTACCGTCTTACTTTTACCATTATTTATGATAAATAAAGCACGAAGAGATGAAAAATATTTTAATACCCACGGATTTTTCCGATAATGCCTATAAAGCGATCTCCTATGCAGTTCGTTTGCTCAAAGACGAGAATTGTACCTTTTATTTGTTGCACACCTATACTCCTGCTATTTATCAGTCCGAGTACTTATTGCACAGTCCGGGACAATTGGGGCTGGGGGATATTTATCGTACAGATTCCGAAAAAAAATTGGAAGATTTAAAACTAAAGGTCATTTCAGAATTCGATAACCCGAAACATCTTTTTAAAACCTATAGTGCCTTCAGTGTTTTAATGGAAGCAATTGATGAACTGGTAGAAAGTAAAAACATAGACCTTTTAATTATGGGAACCCAAGGGGCTACTGGAGCAAAAGAAATATTTTTGGGCAGTAGTACCGTGCATACCATACAAAGGGCCAAATGTCCTGTACTAGCCATACCCTTTGATTTCGATGTTAAGATGCCCACGAAAATTCTATTTCCAACCGACTATGAAATAGAATATAATTTTGAATTGATAAAACAGGTGTTGTTTATAGCCAAGGTGCATAAATCAACTTTGGATATTATGCATGTACGATCTGGTTATGAGCTCAATGAAGAGCAAAAAAAGAACAAAAGCAAATTGGACCATTTACTTGCGGGAACTAAACATAAGTTTCATGAATTACCGGATCAAGGAATCATTGAGGCTATCAATAGTATTCATTCCGAGTTGCATCCCCAAATGTTGGTTATGGTAAAGAACAAGCACAGTTTTTTGGAGAATCTTTTTCTAAAACCGGTAATAAATCAAATTGGTTTTCATTCAAGCATCCCCTTTATGGTCTTGCCTTATAATTTGTTGGGATAGTTAAATTAAGAACTACCAAAAAGCTTTTATATTTCCCCTAGAGCAATGAAGAGGTTTTCTTCTGGCAGAAGTATTTCCAATTTTACAACAAAATGGAACATTTCCGTTAAAAGGGCTAGCATCCATAGTTTATACAACTAGTTTTATAATAACTTTTTATAACTTTTGACGTAAGTTTTTTATTGAAAATCCTACTTTTGCTTTCTAACAAGTATAATAGAAGTTTTTTATTATGGCAGATAAAGTAGAGCGTTTAAAAACGTTGATTATTGGTTCGGGACCTGCAGGCTATACTGCAGCTATATACGCCTCTAGGGCAGATCTACATCCGGTGTTGTATACCGGGATGGAACCTGGTGGACAATTGACAACGACAACAGAGGTGGATAACTTTCCCGGATACCCAGAAGGAATTGACGGACCTACCATGATGATGCAATTGCAGAAGCAGGCCGAAAGATTTGGTACCGAGGTTCGTATAGGTATGGCTACCGCTGTTGATTTCAGTGATGAAGTAGGTGGTATACACAAGGTTACTATAGATGACAGTAAGGTTATTGAAGCGGAAACCGTAATTATTTCCACTGGGGCTACGGCGAAGTATTTAGGCATCCCTAGTGAGCAAAAGCTTCGTGGGGGCGGCGTATCGGCTTGTGCCGTATGTGATGGTTTCTTTTATAAAGGACAGGAAGTAGCAATTGTAGGGGCAGGGGATACTGCTGCTGAGGAGGCTTCCTATTTGGCCAATATTTGTAAAAAAGTGACTATGTTGGTACGAAGGGACGAAATGCGTGCTTCAAAGGCTATGCAACATAGGGTAAATAGCTTGGATAATATTGAAATCCGTTATAATACGGAAGTGGATACTGTTTTGGGCGATCAGGTTGTGGAAGGTTTAAGAATGGTGAATAATGTTACCGGAGAAAAAGAGGACATTGCCATTACAGGATTGTTCATTGCTATTGGTCATAAACCAAATACCGATATTTTTAAGGGACAACTGGAAATGGATGAAACCGGTTATTTAATTACCCAAGGTAAAACTACCAAAACTAGTAAGCCCGGAGTTTTTGCAAGCGGTGATGTACAGGATAAAGAATATAGGCAGGCTGTTACAGCTGCTGGTACCGGCTGTATGGCAGCACTTGATGCGGAGCGATATTTGGCGACCATTGAAAGCCATGAAGAAGTTTCGTCTTAAACGATATTATAGTAGTTCCCAAAATTTAGATAATATTTAAATTAAGGGCAATTTGAAACGATCTGTACTCGGAACCTATGTTCCAGGTACAGATCGTTTTTTTTAGTCATGGGGTGTAAACTTGTTATACCTCAATGGAAAGTCTTACTAGAACCTAAATCTAGTTTAGACGTTTGTAGTTTTCAGAATTTATTCGGTTCCCATCCGCATCAATAAAGATTTGGCTGAATTTATCCCCTTCCAATTTAAGTTCCATATGCCATTCCATATTTTCATTGGCAACTTTTTTCATGGAAGCGGACATATATTCCAATTTTTCGGTTAATGTGCTATCGGTAGCTTTATAAGACCCGTAGCCAAACCATTCAATGGAATCTGTGGGTACATATCGGGTCCACATTACCTTTCCGTTATAATACATTTTAATTTGACGGTAGCCATCTGTAGGAGGTATGGTCTTTACAACATCGTTACCATCGTAATTGTTAAAGCTTACTAATTCCCAAGTACCTTCAAGGGTTTTGGGGTTTTGAATTTTTGTAGATGCAATTTCGGTCGCGGATACCAAAAACAACATCAAGAAAACTATTCCAAGTATTTTTTTCATGACGATTTCATTTATGAGTTTAGATACTAATAAGTTACGACTTTTTTAGAATATTAACATATGAAACTGAGAATATGTTAAAAAAATCTTATCAAAAAGAATTAAATAATAGCAGTATATATCCTGAATTTTGTGATAAAAGCTTTGAGAACTAGTGCTATTATTGTATAAATCACATTTCGTGCGATCAATGTTTGATTTTTATGATTTTTTTATGACTTTTAGCTCAGATTAATAAAAACAAACTAATATGATACAAAAACTATTGTTATTGTGCACCTTCATGCTTACTTGGCATGGCTTTGCGCAAAATGTTTCCGGTAACGTAAAAGATGAAAGTGGTATGCCACTTCCAGGGGTTACCGTTTTAATTGTTGGGACCAATACAGGAACCACCACTGACTTTGATGGTAATTTTGTTATTGCCGCCAAGCAAGGCGACCTTGTGCGATTCTCATACTTGGGAATGAAATCGCAGGATGTCAAGGTTACATCAAATGCTGAATTAAGTATTGTTCTTTCCGAAGATGCCAGTGCACTGGACGAAGTTGTGGTCACGGCCTTTGGTGTGGAGAAGAAACAAAAATCCCTGGGATACTCCGTAACCCAAGTTAACACTGAAGACCTAAATCTTGCTGGGCAATCAAACCCCATGGAGAGTTTGCAAGGTAGGGTTGCTGGGGTACAGATCAATAGAACATCTGGATCCTCAGGTGGCGGTGTGGATATCTTGATAAGGGGTATTACTTCCGTTAACCCAAGTAGGAGCAATCAACCGTTAATTGTTGTTGATGGGATTGCCTTGAACAACGATACCTTTTCTGGAGAGGTAAGACCAAGTGCAGGGTCCAACTCCGCCAGCAGTTCCGAACAATTTGCCTTTTCCAATAGGGCAGGGGATATCAACCCTGAGGACATTGAAAGTTTCAACGTACTTAAAGGAGCTGCCGCAACCGCATTGTACGGTGTAAGGGCATCCAATGGGGCCATTATCATTACAACAAAAAAAGGAAAACAAGGGAAGGCCAAAATTAATCTAACGGCTTCAACCACCTTTAGGGATATACAAACAACACCTTCTTTACAAACTACATACAGGGAAGGATTTAGTGGCGCTCCCAGGACACTATACGATCCAGATTCCGAAACCGGTTTCAATAGGGTGCAAAATGCCACCTCTTTTTATAGCTGGGGACCCAAATATTCTGATGATTCCTATACCCTGGGCAATGGCACAGTGGTCGATTTAACAGGAGATCAATTTTACAGTCCTTACGATATATTTAGAACGGGCTTTAATTCCCAAGTAAACCTAAGTATTAGTGGAGCCAATGAAAAATTGGATTATTTCTTTTCTATGGGGAAAGACCAAGAGGACGGGGTTCTTCCAAACACCGATTACGCCAAGAATAATTTTAGGTTAAAGGCGGGTTATAAGATTTCTGATAAATTGACATTAAATTCCTCTATATCCTACACCAAATCTGGCGGACGTAGGGCCAATGGTGGGGATAAATCCGTTATGAGTGCTCTTTCCTATTATTCAGGGACATTTCCAATAAACGACTATATGAATGCCGATGGTACCGAAAGGGATTATTCTTTTGGGATAATTGACAACCCTAGGTATTTAATGGAAACAAGTAGCCTTATGGATAATGTAAATAGATGGATAGGTAATGCCACTCTGAACTGGAGTCCTAAGGAATGGGTAAATGTTACTTACGCTGCCCAAATAGATAATTATTCCGATCAAAGAAATAGATATGTTGGTGCAGATTTGGATGGAGGTTCACAGGTTGGTGGATTTGTCTTAAATCAAAACATCAATTTTACCGGTTTGGAATCCAACCTTTTGGTTGCATTTACCAAGGATTGGTCGGACGATTTTACCACAGACCTTACATTGGGACATCAGATTTCCGATTCCAAAAGGGATTATGCCCAAGCTAGGGGTGAAGGTTTGAACGTTCCTGGAATTAATGAAATAGGAAATACCATTAATTATTTTGTGGATAACAGTGTTACACAACTACGTAACGTTGGTGCCTTTGGAGAATTGAAATTGGGTTACAAAGACAAATTGTTCTTGACGGTAACCGGTAGAAATGACTGGTTGTCTACCTTGCCCAAAGAAAATAGATCGTTCTTTTATCCATCTGCAAGTTTGGCCTATGATGTTTCCGATGTATTTGGAGATAATGATGTCTTTACTTTTGGTAAACTTAGGGCTTCTTGGGCCGAGGTAGGTAAAGGACCCGGTTTTGGGGATGTTGGACAATATTTTGTCGTAGATGGGGATTTCCCTTTCGGCGGTGCCGGTGGATATAGAAGAAGTACCTTATTGGGAGATTTGGATATAGTTCCGGAACGTAACCAATCCACAGAATTTGGTGCGGATCTTAGATTTATGAAAGATAGGATCAGATTGGATTATGCCTACTACAAGACACGTGTTAAAGATCAAATATTTACCGTTGGAACCGCTTATTCTTCCGGACTTTCAGGAATTACAAGAAATGCAGGGGATTACGAGGTATTTGGACATGAATTGTTGATTAGTGCGGACATTATTAGAAGCAACGATTTTAGATGGGAGTTGATTCTAAACTGGTCCACTAGTGAAGGAAAGGTATTGGAAATTCCAGAGGATATTGAGTCCATCATTTTTGCTGATTCTGGATTTGCCGGAATTACTTCGGAAATTAGGGCCGGTGACAACATGGGAAATCTTTATGGATATAAATGGAGATACGAAAATGGTGAACGTTATTTGGACGCCAATGGTTATCCGGAAATTGTATTGGATGAGAGGGTAAAGGTTGGTAATGCCTTTCCAGACTTCATATCTTCCTTGGGCAGTAATTTTAAATGGAAGGGAATAGGATTCAATTTCTTATTGGAATATAAGGAAGGTGGAGATCTTTATGATTCCGGACTTAGAAATTCTATCAGGAACGGTAATCCTTTGAGTACTTTGGTTAGGGATGAAGAAGTGGTCCTGTCCGGAGTAATGGACAATGGAAGCGGAGGTTTTACCACCAACACTACGCCAGCTTTGATAGATCAAGATTACTATAGAAATTCAAATGTCTACAATAGGGCGTCAGAAATACTGGTACAGGATGCATCTTGGGTTAAATTGCGCAATGTTAGTCTGTCTTATGACATGGACAATAAATTTACCAGGGATCTTAAAATGGAGAAACTAAGCCTTTCTGTTAGTGCATCCAATATTCTTGTATGGACTCCATTTGATGGTTTCGATCCAGAAGGTAACCAGTATAGTGCTGGTAGTAACGTTTACGGTTTTACAGGACTTAGTGTTCCGTTGAGCCAAAGCTACTCCTTCGGTCTAAATATTTCATTCTAAATATGATAAACATGAAAAACAATATTATAAAAACAGGAATTTTATCACTTCTTTTAGTTGCGCAGATTTCGTGTAGTGATGATTATTTTGATGTAAATACCCCTTCCAATACAGCAACTTTGGAGGAGTTGAGAATGCAGGATTTAATGGCACCGGTAATTCATAGCACCATGGAAGGTCAGCGATCTGCCGAATTGGCCTTTGGAAATTATGTACAGAATTTTGTATCTACCGGAGGTGGAGCTGCAGGACAAACAGAAGCAAGTGGCTTATGGAGTCAGGTTTACCTTTATATTTTGCCTAATCTTAAGGCAATTAAGGAGAAGGCTGCTGAGAGCAATGCCACACACATTGGAGCTATATCGGATATTCTTATTGCCATAAATCTTGGAATAGCTACCGATACTTGGGATAATATACCCTATTCGGATGCTACAGACGGCCCGGATAATAATTTTCCAACCTTTGATACCCAAGAAGCAATTTACACGGAAATATTCACGCTCCTAAATTCCGCCATTACTGCGTTGGAAGGTCCAGATAACTCGGGCTTTAATTTGGGAAGCTCGGATCTTATCTACGGGGGTGATTCCGATCAATGGTTAAGGGCGGCCTATACCGTTAAAGCAAGATATCAGTTGCATTTGGTTAACAAAGGTACTGTTACTGCCAGCGAGGTTTTAACTTCAATTGCCAACGGTTTTACTTCAAATGACGATAATTTTCAGATGTCGTACAATGAGAAAAACATCAACCCTTGGTACTCTGCGGAAATTTTAGCTAGGTCTACAGGTAACCTGAGCAACGATATAGCTAGCCAGTTGGTGAGTTCTATGAACGGGGATTACTATCCATTTGAAAGTGGAGCGCTTACCATAGATCCAAGACTGCCCATATTTGCCGAAAATGGGGACGAAGCGGAGTGGAAAGGATTTGTGAGCGGTGGAGCGGGTGTAGCCCCGGACGGTAGTGATGCCAACACTCGTTTTAAAACCGATGGTTACTATACCAGTGTAGATTCTCCTCTATTGCTGATCAGTTATGCAGAAGCCAAATTTATTGAGGCGGAGGCTGCTTTCTTGGCCAACGGAGGCAACACTACAAGTACAGGTTCTACTACGGCGGCATATGACGCTTACATGGAAGGTATTTCGGCCAGTATGGAGATGTACGATGTGGACGGAAGTGATTACTTGGCCGATGGCGCTATTGCCGTTGGTGAAGCAGGTTTAATGTTGCATCATATCATGAAGGAAAAATACATAAATAACTTTTTGAATCCAGAGACTTTCGTGGATTATAGAAGATATGATTTTTCTTCGGATGTCTTCACGGGTCTGCAAATAAGATTGGAGGAAGCAAGTGATGATAGTGAGTTTTTTGGACAATGGTTCAGAAGGGCTATTTATCCTTCAACCGAGTTGAATAGAAATGAGGCCAATGTTTTGGCCAATCAACAAACCCCGGTTACCCCAGTATGGTGGGATAATTAATTTTATATAAGGGAATTGTTAAACAGAGCGGCCATCCAAAAAGGATGGCCGCTTCGTTTTATAAATAGGAATTAATAATATTACATAATAGAAGGATATCCTCCCTTTTATGATGGGCACTTATTACAATTCTGCTCATAAGGTGTGAATCCTCATCGGGATAACGAAAACTGGTCACCAAAACATTTTGCCGTTCCAGGTAATTTACAAGCTTTTCATCCGTAAAGCTGTAGGCCGGATGACCCTCCATGAATTTAAATCTATCCAAATTTTTAACATTGGACTTGAATAAGTCCATATTATTGATGAGAATAGCCCTTTTTTCAAGGAAGAGCGTCTTTCCGTCCATAAGACAGGCCACAGCTGCAGGTGCCGCCGGACTTGCCCCGCCAAAAAAAGGAGTATTCGTAAACTGTTCAATTCTCTTCTTAGTTCCAAAAACGGACCCCGCCTGAATCCCAAACCCTTTTCCCAAGGAGCAACAAACAATGAGTTCTTTAGGATTTAATTCCTTCAAGCTGCGAAAAACACCTCCACCATTTTCGCCTACAATTCCAATTCCATGGGAGTCGTCCACTACCAGAATAATACTTTCCAAAGGTAGCGTTCGCAATCCTTCAAAATCGGGATAATTGGCCCCTGAAAAATCAATGGCATCCAAAAATACCACGGGAGTAGTTTCTTTATTGGTTTCCAAATGGGCTCTAACGGCAATGTTCAAGGCCGTAAAAGTGATATATGGTTTTAGCTTTGTTGATGGAGTAGGGGAATAGAGGGCAGAATGGGTATTGGGGGCATAGAACAGTCTATGCTCCTTGGTATCCATAGTTTGTCTTACCAATTGTCCTGCCAAATAACCAGAAGATAAAGTGACGCTGGACTCACAACCCACCAATTGGGATAAATAGTGTTCTGCTTCTTGAAAAACTGAAATACGTACATTGGATTTTCTGGATGCTCCATAATTGGTGCCGTATTTCCTGATATTGGAAATAAAAATTTCCAGAAAAGCCTCGTCGGTCTGCAGTCCTAGATAGGAAGTGCCTCCAAAATACAAAAATTTCTTGTGGTCCAAATCCAATTCCCTACCTGGGAACCCATCAGTATAAATAGTCATCAACGCAAACGTATTCCGCTTCCACCAGAGGTAGGAAAGATTACTTTTCCATTTTCCTGAATGATAACCCCGTCGGCAATATCTTCCTTTAACAACATGGCGCCGTCCATATCCACATAATCCAATTGTGGAATTAGTTGGGCAATGGCCGAAATACCAACAGTGGATTCTGTCATACAGCCCACCATTACCTGCAGGTTTAATTCCTTGGCCCTTTTAATCATTCGCCTTGCCGGGGTAAGGCCACCACATTTTGTAAGTTTTATGTTGATTCCGTTAAAATGTAATGCGCATTTCTCCACATCGCTTTCCACTATACAGCTTTCATCGGCTATTACGGGCAGAACGCTTTGATGCATCACCGCTTCCATTCCTGTCCAATCATCCGCTTTAAGCGGTTGTTCCAAAAACTCAACGCCCAAATCCTTCAATAATGGGGCATTAGCAATGGTCTCTTCCGCTGTCCAGGCACAATTGGCATCTACCCTGAAAATGGCATCGGTATGTTTGCGCAGTTCCCTTACAATCTCGACATCTTTATCAGTACCTAGTTTAATTTTATATATGGGCCAAGGCATTTCTTTCATCTTGGCCACCATTTTTTCAATGGAGTCCAATCCAATGGTATAATTGGTTATAGGATAACTACTGTTGTCCGTATTCCATATTTCATATAATGGTTTGCCCAATATTTTACCATACAGGTCGTTGGCGGCAAGATCCAATGCGCAGATAGCGAAATTGCTCAAGTTTTTGGATACCAAGAACGCATGAAAGGCCTCGGGTTCCCTAAAATTGAAATCCTCTATTTCCTCCCTGACATTTTCAATCTCCGTCTGCATGGTTTCGAAGGTTATTTTGTAGTAGGGGTTCGATGTTGCCTCCCCATAGCCCGTTTTACCATCCAGTTCCAGGGCAACGATCATAGAATCTTGAAAATCATGGGATTCCCTGGAAATACTGAAAGTGTGCTTTAACGGAAGTACATATTTTTTGATCTTTATTTTCATAACATAATTTATGGAACGAATATAAAGAAAGATGATGTATTGGAAAATGAAAACCCACTGAAATCTCAGTAGGTTTTGTAAATTTTAAGAAGGTGGAATCCTTATTAATATTTGGTCTAGCTTTTATAATGCACTGACACTTCCGGAGCTCGATTTTTTATGTTCTACTTTTGCATTTCCGGTATAGCGGATGTCTCCCCCGCTACTAGCTTTTGCTATTAAGGTTTCGGATGCGTTTACCGTAATACCGGCACCACTACTTGCACTGGCATTACAATTGGCCGCGCTTAAATTTTCAGCTTTTATTCCGGAGCCACTACTGGCACTACTGTTAAGCGTTTCTGTTTTCCCGGCCACTCTAATATGGGCGCCACTGCTGGATTCCGCTATTACATTGTAGGCCTTGAGTTGCTCAATTTGAAGATTGGAACCACTGCTGGAGCTCAATTCAATGCTTTCGGCCTCTATTTTATTTTTGGTAGATAGGCCGGCACCACTGGAAGTTTCCAAGGCCGTGATGACAGGGAGTGTTACATATACATTTTTTGTAGCCCTACCAATATTTTCAATGGCATGAATCCTTAAGGTTCCATTTTTGATATCAGTTCCAATCAGGTTTATAATGTTTTCGTCGGCCTCTACTACAATTTCGAAATCATTGCCTTGGGTAACATAAGCGTCCAAGCCTTCAGATACTGAAATAGCCGTGAATTCGGAAGTCACCCTGCGGTTGTCTTCTTTAACAATTCCATTGCCTTTTTTGCCATGTCCGATATTGATATCAAAGCCGCAGGAAGAAAATAGGATTGCCAAAATAAGTACGATGGTAATTCTTGCTAGTGTTGTCATGATTGTTGTTTTTGAGTCTTGTAATGAACTCTTGGGGGGCGAGTATTTCAAGGATTGATTAAAGTTACTATTTTATGGTTTGTTTAAAATTATGAATTAGGTTTTTTTGGCCACATTATAAATTACTGAGTTGTTAAAAGAGTCTACTGAACAGTATCCTTTTTTAAATCGGTACTTTTGGTCTCGTTGGTTTTGATCTGTACTCCCTTGTCGTCTATTTTAAGTTTAAAACTATCTCCGTCCCCTTTTAGATCAATATCCACCCCATCTTCATTGATAATAATTTTACCATTACTGTTATCATCATTATCTTCTTCTTTTACGGGGCAATTTAGACATATCAACTCACCACTGTCCTCCATTTTCCATTGGTATTTGGTCATTTTACAACCTGACATGTTGCGATCCAATGGCGCACTCATTATCCAGCAATGATTATTGTCGCTTTCATAGGTCAATACGGTACCCACCGGTAGATAGAGATATATCCTTACCTCTTGGTCTCTATACTTATTCTCTTTGGCCGTAGTTAAAAAATCGTCCAAGATTATTGTATTCCCTTGTATTTCATAACCATAGTTGATATTATTGGCCGTCTCGGTTGCATTTTTGAAGGTATTGCCATTCGCATTTTTGCGTACTTCCAACCTTGCTATAGAATCTTTGGACATTTTTAAGTTGATACGAATATCTTCCGATACCAATACTTCTTCCCCATTTTCTGTATAATCCAGTACCACACCGTTAATACCAATGCCATTGCCATTATTTTGGAGGCGAGAAGATTTTAAGCTAATCTTTATGGGCTGTTCCGGTAACTGGAAGGCCAGTTCTTTTTCTGTGGAAACACTTCCTGTGTAGGCATGGGCAGCCGCCTGCCTTATACCAAAGACTGCTAATAGAATTATGGCGATCAACCACATTCCCAAAAGTGTAAATTTTGCGATATTCCCGATAGATTTTAGGTTATTCACCAAAATTTTAAGGCCTAAATACATAAGGAAGAAAAAGGGAATCCCAATAGCAAAAAAGCCAAGAACGGACACCAGCCATACCGGAGTGTTCGTGGAATTTACCATATAGTAAAAATCTATTCCGGGAAGGTGTACGATGTCTAAAATTCCTACGGTAAACATACCTACGAACAAGGCAACAATTCCCGCAGCACCGATTATGATAAGGATAATCCCAATAAATTTGCCAATGATCTTAAAAAAAAACATGATGATATCGGCAATGGCATTAAAGAAACTTCGACTACCGTCCTTTACCTTGCTTCCCACTTTTTCGTAGTCTACGTTTTTTACTTTTTCGGCTACATCGTCAAAACCTTCCTTTACTTTTTTTTCAATATTACTAATGTTGACCGCTTCGCCACGCATGTCCAACTTCTGGGCAGTAGTTACGGCCTCGGGGATTAGTATCCATAATAGACCGTAGATAAATACAAACCCACCCCAGCTAAAGATGGTCAACAAAATCCATAATAATCTAACCCAGAGCGCGTCTATACCAAAATAATGCCCAAGCCCGGCAGATACCCCTCCTATATATTTGTTGTCTATGTCCCTATATAATTTTCTTACCCGTCCAGGGATTTTGGAAGTTTTGGGTTGATCCTCAAAAATGTCCTCATCAACCATATAATCTTCCGGTTGTCCCATAATGCCTATGACTTCGTCCACTTCTTTTTCTGTGATTACCTGTCTTTCGTTTTCCATTTTTTCATGGAACAGTTCGGCAATTCTGGCCTCTATATCCGCTATTATCTCGTCACTACCACTTGTATTGGCAAAAGAACGTTTTATGGCCTCTAAATAGCGTTGAAGTTTAGTATAGGCTACTTCATCTATATGAAAGAATAAATTGGCCAGATTTATATTTATTGTCTTGTTCATTTCTTAGTTGTTTTTTGTTTTGGTTACGAGGTTCGTCGCATTTCTTAATTCATCCCAAGTGGTATCCAGTTCTTTTAGAAAAAGCTTACCTGTTTCTGTTAAGGTATAATACTTTCTTGGGGGACCCGAGGTAGATTCTTCCCAACGATAGTTAAGAAGTCCCGCATTTTTTAGTCTTGTGAGCAATGGATAAATGGTACCCTCTACCACCAGCATTTTAGCGTCTTTTAGGGTGTCCAAAATTTCGGAGGTATACTTATCCTCCCCATTGAGAATGGAAAGTATGCAGTACTCCAGGACTCCCTTGCGCATCTGTGCTTTTGTATTTTCAATATTCATAGTTGCATGATTATAATAATTTAACTGTTCGTTTTTTTGATGTCCGCATTTTACTGTTTCACTTTTGATTGATTGGATGAATAAACTCTCGAATTAGTGTGATGAGTACTAATTGTATTATACATTATTTAATAAATTGAATGCTTATCGGATATTTAAAATCTAGTCCTTCACTGGTACGAATGGTGGCCAAGATGGTGTAAACTATATTTACCAAGAAAAGTCCCAGCTGTGCAATTCCCGCTATTCCCAATGGCCAAAGCAATTTTCCCATATGGAATGGATGAAAGTCGAAATCGAAATTAAGACCGTTGAATTCGTTTAAATTGGAAAAGTTAAAATCGCCCAGATGAAATATTTCCGGTATAATTCCTATAAAAAAAGGAATAGTGAAAATACCTAGGATAATGGAATATAATAAGAGACTGATTTGAAAATTTAAAGCCTGTTTGCCATTTTGGTCCACGAAGTTATAATCCTTTTTATTTGCTGTCCACAGTACTAGGGGAAGCAGGAAATTCCCAAAGGGAATAATATACTTGGAAAAGGTAGAGGCGTGTATTATTGCCGCCAAATTTTTTTCGTGTTTGCTCAGTGTTTCGGTCATTGCTTTGTAATTAGTGTTGCCAGTGGTTGCTATAGCTACTTTGCCATGTGTCTCGTTTAAAATATCTGGTGGTAGCTAAATCTATCTTTAGGTGCTAAACCAGGCTATTTTTATGGACTGATCTTTTTAAACCTAATAACTTTCTATGCAAATATATATCTAAAAGAAGGTACTATGCAAAACCAAGTACTAAAATTTAACAATTTATTAACAATTGTAGGTTCGTACATTTTATATACTTTTGATGTAAATTAAACTACAACTATGGCTTCCGATGCAAGTAAAATTAACATGTTCAGCTTTTTTAAACTCCCCGCCGTATGGTGGACAGGAGTACGATTAAGGTACATTGATGAAAAGAAGGCCATTGTAACGGTTAGGCATAGATGGATAAATCAAAATCCGTTTAAATCTTTGTTTTGGGCCGTTCAAGGAATGGCAGCTGAGTTAACTACAGGAGCTATGGTCATGAACCAGATTAGAAAAAGCGGAAGGAATATTTCCATGCTAGTGGCCAATAACAATGCTAATTTCTCAAAAAAAGCGACAGGTAAAATTACCTTTACCTGTGAGGAGGGCCACCTTATTGCGGATGCCATTAAAAAAACCATCGAAACAGGCGAGGGGCAGACCGTCTGGATGAAATCGGTTGGGGTCAACGAAGAAGGGATTGTAGTTTCTACTTTTAATTTTGAATGGACCCTTAAGGTTAAAGGTTAATGCCCTTATTTATTAATAAATCAATGAGTCAATCAATGTACTAATGGATGAATTGATCAATGAAGCCAGGTACCAAAATACTAATCCAACATTGTAACAAAACGCTTGTTTTTGTTACTTATGGTCTGAAAAAAAATTCAAAATATTAAAGTTATAGTATGAACGCACACGAAATAGACTATGTAATTTACGGGGAGGAAATGCAATATGTGGAAATAGAATTGGATCCGCAGGAGGCCGTTGTGGCGGAAGCTGGGAGTTTTATGATGATGGATTCCGACATTAAAATGGATACCATTTTTGGAGATGGTTCCAATCAGGATACAGGGGTCCTAGGGAAATTATTCTCGGCCGGAAAACGTTTGCTTACAGGAGAAAGCCTATTTATGACAGCATTTTTAAACATAGGTCATGGCAAAAAGCAGGTAAGCTTTGCCTCTCCTTATCCTGGAAAAATTATTCCGATAGACCTAAGCGAGTTTCAAGGCAAATTCATTTGTCAGAAGGATGCTTTTTTGTGTGCGGCAAAAGGGGTTTCAGTGGGTATAGAATTTTCAAAGAGACTGGGGCGCGGTCTATTTGGAGGTGAAGGATTTATAATGCAAAAATTGGAGGGAGACGGAATGGCTTTTGTGCACGCTGGTGGTACCACCGCTAAAAAAATATTGGGCCCAGGCGAAACCTTAAAAGTAGATACGGGCTGTATTATTGGCTTTACCAAGGATGTGGATTATGATATAGAATTTATAGGAGGAATCAAGAACACCATTTTTGGTGGGGAGGGATTGTTTTATGCCACATTAAGGGGGCCTGGTACTGTTTATATTCAGTCCTTGCCTTTTAGCCGGTTGGCCGGAAGGGTCTTGGCATCTATTCCAAGAGGAGGAAAAGACAAAGGGGAAGGCAGTATTTTGGGCGGCTTGGGCGACCTATTGGATGGGGATAACCGATTTTAAAGAAAATATGAATTCCTAATATTACCCATAATAACATTTCCTAATAATGAATTTCACTTCCCTGTTTCAATTTCTGACCCAGCTCAACCAGAATAACTCCAAGGAGTGGATGGATAAAAACCGAAAATGGTACAAAGAAGTTAGGGATGAATACATAGGATGGTTGAATGATTTGGATCTTGCATTAGCGGCCGTGGATAATGAATACTATAGTACGCCAGGCAAGAAAGGCATAAATCGAATCAATAATAATCTAATGTTTCACCCCAATAAACCTACTTACAAGGACCATTTTGGGGCCGGGTTGGACAAGGCGCCCAATACGGGTGATTTTTATATTGAGATTGGACTTGGTCGGTCTATGTTGGCCGGTGGAATTTGGAGACCAGATCCAAAAACCTTGCGCAGTATTCGCGAAGCCATTGATTATGACGGGGAAGAACTCAAAAAAATTCTGAATAAAAAATCATTTAAAGAAACCTTTGGGGAATTGGTTGTGGATGAAACCCTAAAGCTGGCACCTAAAGGTTTTTCCAATGACCATCCCCATATAGATCTATTGCGCAATAAAACCTTTGCCGTTATGCATCCCTTGACCCAGAAAGAAATATTACAACCTGGTTTTAAGGAGAAGGTAATCTCGGTTTATACGGAAATGCTGCCCTTTAGAAGGTATTTGAACAAGGCCATTACTGTGTAAGGGTAGGAGGCTGAAAAATTGAATATTGAAGGATGAATGTTTACCTTGAGCATATTTGTTTATAGAACTCTATCCGTTATTGCGAGAAGCAGTGGCAATGAGGCAATTGAAATAGGAACTCCGACTAAGTGACAAGGCAATTAATTTATCATAAACCATTAGAGTATTTCATCTCCCAATCGTGGTGCAATACTTTCTTTTGCCGTTCCCGAGCGTCTAAAAAACCCTAGCTTTGTATGAATACAAGAATCTCCTAGAAGTGAGCAACAAAAAAGTAAGAAACATAAACAGGCAGTTATTATCCGATAACTGGTATACACTTGAAAAGATAACTTTTGAATATCAGAGGGAGGACGGCAGTTGGGAGTCCCAATCCCGAGAAGCCTATGATCGAGGAAATGGAGCGGCCATTTTGTTGTACAATAAAAAGAACAAAACGGTAATACTTACCCGACAGTTTAGGATGCCTACCTATATAAATGGCAATGATTCCGGAATGATGATAGAGGTATGTGCCGGATTATTGGATGGAGACCATCCCGAAGACTGTATAAAAAGAGAGACCGAGGAAGAGACAGGTTATAAATTGGACAAGGTAGAGAAAGTATTTGAATCCTATATGTCGCCAGGTTCCGTAACCGAGATCCTTTATTTTTTTATTGGATCATATGAAGAAAAAATGAAGATAGGCGCGGGGGGAGGTGCTGAGGAGGAGACAGAAAATATTGAAGTTTTGGAGTTGGGCTTTGACAAAGCTGTGGAAATGATACAAACTGGTGAAATTAAAGATGCCAAGACCATTATGCTACTACAATACGCTAAAATGAATGGGTTATTTTCCAACAAGTAATACGACCAAACCATTATGGGAATTGATCATAAAATTGCCTTTGGAGGTGGCTGCCACTGGTGTACTGAAGCTGTCTATAAATCCTTAAAGGGAATAATAAGTGTGGAGCAAGGTTTTGTAGCTTCGGAAGGGGAGGAGTCTTGCTTTTCCGAAGCTGTAATTGTTCATTATGATCACAGGGGTATTAGTATGGAAGATTTAATTTTGATACATCTTTTTACCCATAAATCGACTTCTGCCCATAGCATGCGAAAAAAATACCGTTCTGCCATTTATACTTTTAACACTCCGGATTACGAAAAATCGAACTTGGCATTGCAGAAATTTCAGGAAAATTTTAAAAGTCCCCTGGTAACTAAAGTTCTACCGTTCAGGGAATTTAAAATTTCCGATAAAGCCTTTCAAGACTATTACTATAAAAATCCATATAAGCCATTTTGCAAAACCCATATTGCCCCTAAAATCAAGTTGTTATTGTTGAAATTTGCGGACAAAGTAGATCATATTAAGGTCTTGGATCAATAATTGTCCCTGATCATTTCAAAAATAGATTCCATATGTTGTTTTACCTCACTATTGCTCTTGGTAAAATGGTTGTTCATAAAACTAAATATTAAAGTTTTTCCAGACTGGGTTATTAGATATCCGCTAAGGCAGTAATTATTGCCAAGTGATCCGGTTTTGGCGTAAATATATGGGCGGTCATCACCATTAAACCTCCCTTTTAAGGTCCCGGTAAGGCCGCCAACGGGGAAAAAGTTGAATAAGCGTTCCCTTGGTATTTCTTGGTACATTTTATTCAATACATAGACCATTGTTCCAGGTGTAAACAAATTGTATCGTGAAAGCCCCGAACCATCTACCCATCGTGGTGGTTGTTCAAGTTCCTGTAAATAATTGTCCAAAACATATTTTCTGGACTTAGCACTATTTAGGGTATCCGAAAGGGTAGAAGAGCTCAAAATTAATAATTGTTCCGCAAGAAAATTATCACTTACCTCCATCATTCTTTTAAGCACAGAATCCGAAGATACACTGTACAATACCTGTTTTTCCGCATTCGGCATCTTTTGTACAATATTGACCTTTTTAAGGAGGACTTCTTCCAAGAGGGTTTTTGTAAGTGTGCTATCTATCATAAAGGGACTCTCCAAGGTATCTTTTCTCTGAGGGTCGAAATAAAAGGTATTGCTGTACAATTCCCGATTTACTCCATAACTAATGGGCACTACTTGGTTTTTGAAATGTTCAGGGATAACTTCCAAATTCTCGTTATTGGCAATGGTTACAACATTGCCGTATAAGGGAATACTATTTCTTTCCGGGCTAAAATAGAGGTCATAATCCTCCCAGGCCCAACCTGGACCATACCTACTTTCCTCAAAATTATTGAGATAGAGGGATACGTTCTTGTAGTTCTTGGCAAATTTTATTGCGGTACTGTCACCAAAATAAGTATGCAACAAAGTTGGGTCGCCAGTACCTTCCATATAAAGGGTGTCATTTTTTACAATATATTTTAGTGCCGGGATCTTTTCCGGTAGGGTTTTAAGGGAAGTATACAGCGTAATTATCTTGGTATTGCTTGCCGGAGTAAAATATTTTTGGCTATTATGGTTATACAAGGTGTCTTTTGTTGCAGGGTCATAGACCAATAGACCCTGAAAGTAATTATTGGCGGTTTGTGAGCTTATCTGCTGGCCAATACTTTTGTTTAACCTGTTGTTATTTAATGTTTTACACCCAATAAAGCTCATTGAGGCACCAACTAAAATTAGTTGTCCAAGTATCCTTTTTTTATTGTAAAAAAGCATTTGAATTTGTATGTTCATCGACTTTAACATCTTTTTATCTATTATTTAACGGAAAGACGGCAATAATATATACCTTTTATTGGTTATCTTAGTCCAAGCAACCTAAAATTATTTTAAAATATGGCAAGAGCTATGTTAGAGTACACCAAAACTGTACTGCAAAAGGTTAGTTTCGATACAAAGTTATTTTGCAAAGAACTAGAAAAAGCAGTGACTAGACTATTACCATTTGAAATAGAAGAATTAAAACTCTGGTTAAAGCAATTTATTAATGACAAACCAGAATTGCAACAAAGCCTTCTTTATCTGAAAGCATAGATATAAGCCGCCTGTATTAGGTGGCTTTTTTTTTGAATAATCTGTCCCGTCCTAAAATAAGTTGACACAAAATCGACTTATTTATGAAACATTCAAAGATTACAGGTAATAAGCGGACACAACGCGATTACAATCTAG